>JBDGUQ010000155.1:0-3427 GCA_042215785.1 Candidatus Aenigmatarchaeota archaeon | reverse complement strand
TTATAAGGAACGGCTCTATTACTATCCGTGCCATCCCTGCCAGTCTATCATGTTCGACACCAAACGTGATTTTCATGGCAGGGATGGCTTAAAATTTAAAAATGTAAGCGATTCAAAAAATCTATATACCTTTCTCACATACAATATGTGATGGGAACAAATGAAAATTACACGTCCGAGGAGGATGTGAAGTTTAAATTCATTGTTCCCTTTTTAGAAGAAAAAGGTTATTCTAAAGAGTTAATGGATTTTGATAAATCAATAAAGATTCATGAAGGGAGAAAAGAGAAGACTATTTTTGCTGATTTGGTTGTTTACATAGACAAAAATAAGGATTCGCCCGTAATACTTGTTGAAACTAAAGCCCCGAGCGAGGCATTAAAGAAATCACATGTAGAACAAGCAATATCGTATGCAAGATTGTTACCAAAAATTGCCCCGCTTGTTGTTTTATCAAATTCTATTCAGACAAGAGTATATCAATCGGTAACAAAAAATAGAATAGAATCTTTGCCAAAAAAAGATGATCTTAGTAAAGATATTGTAGATTTAATAATAAGCAAAGAGATACAAAAATCACTTAGGAAAGAAGCAGTCCACGAATTGTTTATTATTGATGATGTAAAAACGTTTAGGAATGTATTGAAACAATGTCATAACACCATCCGTAATAACGAGGGATATGACCCCACTCAAGCTTTTGACGAGATGTCTAAGATACTTTTCTGTAAAATGTATGAAGAAAAGTATCATCCTAAAAAAAATCGCTTCACATTAGATGTATTCAAAAAAACAGAGGACGAATTAGAACTAAATATTATTCAAAAAATCTACCAAGAAACAATAGAACATCCTCGATATAAAGAAATATTCCCCGAGGATGACACTATAAATCTCAAAGATAGAACTATTAAAAAAATCGTTAAATTATTCGAGAACTACGATTTATCTTTAACAGCATTTGATGTAAAAGGCGAAGCATTTGAATATTTTTTAAGCGATACTTTTACAGGCGGACTAGGAGAATATTTCACGCCTAGGAATGTAGTAGAATTTATGGTTGATGTGATTAACCCAAAAATAGGGGAAAAGATTGTTGACCCATTTTGTGGAACAGGTGGATTTCTCATATATGCCTTCGATGTAGTAAGTGAAAAGATTAGATTACAGGATTTTTCGGAGGAAGAAAAAGAAAAATGGAGAGAAGAACTCTCAAGCAGATGTCTCTACGGAACTGACTGGAAAGAAAGAACAATCCAAGCCTGCAAGATGAATATGATTGTCCACGGAGACGGACATACAGGGATATTTTTGGGGCATGGATTGGAAAATATTGAAGATGAAATAAAAAATAAGAGATTCGATATTTGTTTAACCAATCCGCCATTTGGCTCATCAGAGACAGACAGCGATATTTTAAAGAAATTTACACTTGGAAAAAATCGTGATTCACAAGAAAGAGAAGTGCTAGCAATAGAGAGAGCGATACGGCTTATAAAACCTGAATATGGTAGAGCTGGCATAGTAGTTATTGAGGGTATTCTAAATACACAACGATATGAGTATGTCAGAAACTATATCAAAAAGCATGTATGGATAGATGCGATTATCAGCCTAAATTATGATACATTTGCAGGATATGGAGCAAAAGCAACAACATCGCTACTATTTTTTAGAAGAAAGAAAAAACCAGATAATGGGAAGCAAAACGATATTTTTATGGCTGTTTGTGAAAATACGGGATATTCTCCTAGTGGATTAGAAATCCCAGGGAATGAACTCCCAGAGATTTTTTTACAGTATAAAAAATTCAAAGATGACGGGATAACAGAATTTGATAATAATAGAATCTTTGTAGTATCAAACGATGAACTTAAAGATAGACTTGACCCGCAACATTATCTTTCTACGGTTCAAAAAGTTCAAACAGATATTAGCGAGGTTACTAACACAAGAAACAAATTACAAAACCAATACAAAGAATTGAAGGATAGCTATGGCTCACTTTTGAACATCTCCATTGTTGACTTCAACGATATTGACGAATGGGAAACAGTAAAAGTCAACGATTTAGTAAAAGAATACAGAGAGAAAGAGGAATTAAAATCAGATAAAGAATATACCTTAGTGGGCGTAAGCGGGGATGCACAGGGAGCATTCCTCAAAGATCCAATAAAAGGGGATGAAATCAAGACCAAAAAACGGTTTAAAACCAAACAGGGGGTTCTCATTTATAATAGGTTATTTGCACATAGAGCTTCATTTGATGTATTGGAAGATGAAGTTTACAACAATTGCTACGTTTCTGGAGAATTTCCACAATTTGAAGCGAGAGAAACAAAATACGATAAAAAAAGCGTTATCAAATACTTATTTTATTACTGTATAAGCCCTGTTTTTATAGATAGAGTTCGGCGGTATTCCTCTGGCTCTACAAAACAAAGTAGATTTAGATTTAACCAAAAATACTTCAAAAAGTTTGATGTGAAAATACCAAAAAACCCAGAGGACTTAGATAGGATTGTGGAAAAATTAGATGCAATTTTTGAGACGGCTAAGAAAATAAACGAACTGCAAGAAATCTTGAGCGAAACCATTGATAAATTAAAAGAGAAATATCTTATGACGTTACCCTAAAATTATTCTTTAGGAATAACGATTATCGCTTTTTGTCCAACCCATTGTTTTAATCCAGATACCCTTCCTTGCTCGCTCACTTCTTTTTCCAACATTGCCTCTACGTTTTCAATCTCTATTTTTGGCATGATAATGTAATATTGTGGCATAATAAATACTTATTGGGGTGCTAAAAATACCCTATAATGCACAAAATATATATACCCCTTTCGCATTATAGTATTGGTGTCGAACATGATAGGAAAGCCAGATAAAAATAAACTGGAAAAACTCCGTAAGATGCGGGCATACGCCATCATCGCAAAGGGCGATATGCCCCAAAAAAAAGACAAGGATATTTTTGTGGTGCCATCGCAGAGTGAACCACAAAAGACCTACACGGTAACGCACAACGGAGGATGGCATTGCACATGCCCCGACCACCAGGAGACAGGGCTGATGTGCAAGCACATCCAGAGTGTGCAAATGTGGGAGACATTCGACGAAAATGACGATGACAATGTTCTAGAATTAACACCCGATATTGACCACCCACAATGCCCCGAATGCGAGAGTTACGCCGTGGTGAAAAACGGGAAACGGAAAACAAAGCACGGTGAACGACAACGCTACAAATGCAAGGACTGCGGGAAACGGTTTGTCCCTGAACAGATAAAATATCGGAAGGCAAATGTCAAACTCGTGGCTCTGTGTCTCGACCTCTACTACAAGGGACTGTCCCTCCGTAAAATCGCAGATACGCTCGAACAGTTCTATCAACTCGACGTTCACTATACATCGGTCAAAAACT
>JBDGUQ010000172.1:0-3387 GCA_042215785.1 Candidatus Aenigmatarchaeota archaeon | reverse complement strand
TTGGTGGACCTGGCGAGATTTGAACTCGCGATCTCCGCCTTTTTGGTATAACCAGAATAAATCGGGTTACAATGCGAAGGCGGCGTCCTTTAGTGGTTTTTAATTGTTTCCTTCCACTAGACCACAGGCCCTTTAGATTTATTAGAATTGCAATTAATTTAAAATTTCCAGATAAAAATAAAACATGGGATTACGAAAAGTCAGGGATCATATAATAAACAAAATATCTTCCCTATGTCACCGAATGGAAGATAGAAGCTTTCACACCAGAGATCACCAATCAATAGTTTGTATTAGATGCTCTTCTATATATATTGGTTTCCTGTTTACCTTTCTCTTCCTATTAATATACGGATTTTACTTAACGGAAATTTCTATTATATTCTCTATACTTTTCGTAATTCCTATAGCTTTAGATGGTGTGACGCAAGCTTTTGGTTACAGGAAATCCAACAATGTATTCAGAATACTCACAGGCATTATGTTGGGATCTGCATTCTCGCTTTTGTTGGGAAAATCTATTCAGAGAAATTTAGATCTTCTCACAAAAGAAGTGTTTAGAATTCCTAATATACCCTTTTTAATTTATCTAACTGCTCTTTTTCTACCACTATATTTAATATCAAAGAAGTCCACACCAAAAAATATTTATTTGATAGATGGATTAGTATTTGTAGGATACCTTGACATGATGGCAGCTCTATTTATGGCTGTTATAACTCTAGGGATAAAATACGGGAGTATGGTACTGATAGTATGAAAAAAGAATACTTCAAGAAAAATACGGTGGATAGGAAGATCATTCCTGAATTGTTATTGAAAATAAATAATCTGCTTTCCAAACTCATGGAAAATGGGAGAATTAGATTATACGGTCCCTTTCTTCTCGGAGTCGGCTTGTTAACTGTTTTCTTAATGGATGAGCCTCTGGGAATATTTCTAGGAATAACAAATTCCATGAACCTACTTGCAGAAGCCGGTAAGAATTCGTCTGAGAACACACCGGCATGCCTCCAAGGTTTATCTAACATGTGTCCTTCATTCAAGGCATGTCAAACAGCATGTGAAAACACTTCTGAAAGTTTCTCGAAAACATGAACTAATCATCGTTATTTCTGTTAAAATACTCATTGAACTTCCTGAAATAGATATCGTCTATCTTCATATCCATTTCAATCTCATACCACAAAAAGAAGAAACCCACACCAAAAAATAACCAAACTATAGAAATAGTCCAAGCAGTAAAATCCATATTGACGAGCATCGCAACACATAACAGGGTAGCAATGAATTGAGTTACTGGATAACCCGGAACCTCGAACGGTCTCTCTTTATCAGGATACTCATACCTGAGCAAAATAGTAGATAGATTAACAAGTATAAATGCTAGGACGAAGTTTATAGAGGCAGCGTAACTTATTATTTCTACCATATCTGTAAATGTAAACGAGACCACCATGAGAGACGATACAATAATAGTAACTATGGGTGTACCGAACCTGCTTATCCTTGAAAATTGCGGAGGGAAAAACGAGTCTTTACTCATCTCCAAGCTAACCCTCGAACCCGCCAGTAAGGACGCATTCAACGAAGAAATAGTTGCCATCAACGCCACAATTGTCAAAAAACTTACCCCATAAGGACCTAAAGTTTCGTAAGCAACCTCAACAGGACCTTTGAACCCAAGCTGGTTGTATGGTATTATACCTGTTATCACAAAGGAAACTACAACATACAATATCATAACCAAGAAAACGGAAATTATTATAGATCTGGGGAGTGTTTTGGAAGGTTTTTTCACATCACCTGCTATAGAACTGACTATTTCAAAACCCAAGAAAGTTATAAATAGCATCCCTGAAGCTTTTGCTACATTATTCCAACCTTGAGGGGCAAAATTATTCCACATGGATGGGTCTACGGATCCTGCACTACCTAAAACAAACACACCGAGTCCCAGAATGATTGAAAAAACCAATAGATTCTGAAACCTGCTCATTATGTCGGTTCCTAAAATATTTATCAGGGCAACGGAAAAAATTACTAAAATAGAGGAGGCCCATACAGGGAGTCCAACTATGGTGGAAAAGTATTTGCCGAAACCATATGAATAAACGAAGCAGGCCGTAATATAACCAAACCAGAGCAACCATCCAGTTACGAATCCAGTAAACTTTCCGAAACCTTTTTTAGCATACACATAACCTCCCCCAGATTCGGGATATGTCGAGGAAAGTTCGCAATAATTCAGAGCTGTTAACAAGGCTATTATTCCCGCAAGAACAAAGGAAACGGCAACAGCGGGTCCCGCAACTTGGGCACCAACACCGGAGAGCGTGAAAATACCTGCACCTATCATGGTCCCCACTCCAAGAGTTACTGCTTCAACTAATCCTATTTTCCTCTCTTCCGAATCAGCCATTGAAACACCTTTATTCTTCTGAAATGTTATCCAAGAACGAGCTGTTGGGTTTCATCTTCTTATCTCCTTCTAACTTGAATGTAGTGTAAATAGGTCCCACTTCTTCTATCTCACAATCATTGCCTTTGTATTTAATTTCCTCGAATTCCCTGATTTTCGGTCCCGCAACCAAATCCTGATAAGAATTATGTAACAAAAATACAAGAAATATTAAACCGCCTCCACCAACCATAACAAGAACTACGGTAAAGGTTATGTTGAGTATATACGTCGAAATACCGAGTTGATCAAGCGCCATGACAATGGACATCAAAATTATGAAAAACTTGGTTATTGACTCTATGAATTCAGGTGTTGTGAAAGGTATTCTGTGGTGTTCTGCGAAATGCCTTCCTCCCATTCCTTCTATAGCATCTCCTACAATCCTTCCTATAACTTCAGCTATGATGAGTCCGACAAAAAATATCAGGGAAGCTGCGACCATGTTCGGTATATAATTGAATATAGAGGATATCAATGGTTTTATACCCGTAAGTCCCAGTATGTCAAGAGCTATGAGTATCGATATAATATAAATAAAGTACTTGGCCAGATTGGCGATGAGTTCGTTTAAACCCCTCTTCTTCTCGATTTCCTCCAACTTGTCTTTTGCCCATTTTTCCTTGAAAGCTTTCTCTATGTTTAGCTTGCTGAGTATTATATTTATCAACCGTTTAATGAAAATTCCAACAACAAGACCGGTCGTGACTATTAGTATAGCGAAAAAAAGTTTTGGGACAAAAGAACTAACGACTTCTGAAATCATAGAAGGATTTATAAAATCTACGAGAGCTACGCCTTCAAAAGCCATATGTATTATTTGATTGAAGTAGTTTTTAAAGTTTCACAAATCTCTTTAAATAAAAAATACTAATCTTTAATATGAAACATTCCGTAAAGACAGGGTTAAGCTTTGGTCTTACATG
>JBDGUQ010000098.1:0-3489 GCA_042215785.1 Candidatus Aenigmatarchaeota archaeon | reverse complement strand
AAATATCTGCGCCATGATCAAAAATTAAATATTATAAATTTTCATGTGAAATATTCTTACAAATTGCGGGGGTGCCCGAGCGGCCAAAGGGGCAGCAGGATGTTCAGATTTTCTGACATCCGGCTAAGTTGAGGGCGCTGTGCACATAGGTGCTTCGTGAGTTCGAAACTCACTCCCCGCACCAATATCCTATAAGAAGTATTGAATATTAACAATACAATAATTTACTCACTATTTAATAATTCTTTTATAATACTTATCCTCAAATGTTATAGGAAAAATATATCAGATTATATATGAACTGTATTGGCATTACTGTTCAGATATTCAAGGAAGGAATCAAAAAAAACCAACAATGATAAGCTAACAGTTTTAAAAAGAAAGTAATTTTTATTTGACCTTATTTTTCCTAAAGAAGTACTTTGTCATTCTAACCATCCACTTCCAGTGCAATATCAGGTGAATTAACACAAATAAAATTAGGGCGATTCCCAAAAGATTATGTATTCCTATCCAATTTTTTCTCGTAATCCCAAGAAAGAACCTGTGGTCTTTTTTGGCACCGAGGACCAGACCAGAAATTGAAACAACAATAAATGATATCGCCATCAAAAAATCAACTATATAATCAAGTCTAGCCTTTTGCATAATTACAAAAGAAAATATGCATACTCCAACTTATATAGACAACTTAATCATTGTAAAAATAACATCATTCAACAATAAGACCTGTACATCTCCAGTTTATCGTAGCATTCCTATGTTGAATATCTACGACACAAGCGGGATTGCAACCTTCCTTGGTAATATTAAGATCCAGCCAGTATGTTCCAGAAATATTATTGCAGTCATACTCTCCCGTAAGACGGTCTCCGCATTCACTTTCCCGGGCAATTTCTTTTGCATCTTCTAGCGTTAAAAGATTCTTTCCATCGCTGCAGCTGGGTTCTCTGAAAATATTACCATCATAGTTACACTGTCTTGGATGGCTCTCCATAACCTGTCCTCCCAACCGGACACATTCCTCAAAGCTTTGTGGAAAATTTTGGGATTCTTCATAATAATTCACCAACAACACACCCAAGGTTAGAACTACTATTAAAATTAACATAACATAAATTCTGGACTTCATAAATGTCATATAGACTTAATTGAATAAATTCTTTATGTTTGAAACAATAGATGATCGATTGTTTGAGGATTCATTCTGAAGTATAGACCAAAAATTTTCCTTCGGGAGGCGGGGTTATTTCCAGGTGAATTTCTTTATTTAGAGAGTAATATCTTCTCCTTCCTTTCCTATAAGTTTCAACCAAATCCGCTTCTTCCAATTTCTTTAAATGATGTTTTGCTCTCTTACCATCCATATGAAGTTTTTCCATGATCTCAGATACATACATATCTCTCCTACTCAGGATCTTCAAAATCTCCAGTCTTTTCTTTGAACCGAGTATTTCTAACATATAAGTATAATATTACAAAGAACTTTTATATATGTTAACCCAAAATTAATTTTTGAGGTGGTTAGATGGAATTGAAGAAAGATGATTCGAATGGGAAGAAAACTATAACCGGTAACTTTTCACAGGAATTCTATATGGAAAGAAAGGAAGTAAGTGATTTACTCAGAAACTTGGCAAACGAAATAGAAGAGGGGAATAAACTCAAAATATCAACGGAAGAGTGGGAACTTCCGTTCAAATTCAGAGATCAAATAGAAGTGGAAATAGATGTGGACCATGACGAACTGGAAATAGAACTGGAATTCGACAAGCTGGAAAATGGAAGTAAACTATCAGTCAATTAATTCTATTTTTCCATTTTTCACTTTCCCATGTTCTTCAATATTTGACATACCCAGTTTTAGATATGTATTAACTTCGAAGAAATAATCTCCTATATTATCCATTATATTTTCCAATTGTTTCGCTCCTTTCTTTCGGTTGACGACTTTATCGAAAGATTTTACTTCGTAAACATGTAAAATTCCGTTTCCATTCACAGGTTGGAAGACTGCCACATCAAACTCTCCCAACTCCATATCACTCCCAATTTCATAGTGCTCCTTGAATGAAATGTTAGTGTCTACCATATCATATTTGTCCTTTAATTCCTCACTAAGTTCTGCGACAATATTCCTATGTTCTTTAATGCTGCTCTTTTCTACAGCACCATTTTTATAGAACTCTATGTCAATATCAAAATCCCTAATTATTCTATTCAATGTCCACACAAGTTCACTTTCGGGTTCTTTCTTCAGATAGAATATTAACTGTAAGATACCAGTTAACATTTTTATTTGTAACTGTAGAAAATCCTAAAAATATACGCAGATACCTGCACTTTATTTAAAAGACGAGAAGAATATTTAACCCAGGATAACATGGTAATGGGAATAACAGGAATTTTACCCAATTTAGGTGTTGTGGTAACTTCACTTATAATACTCGTCTTTGGCGCAGAGGAGTTGATAAAAAGTCTGACTTCTCTTGCAAAGAGGTTCGATATTTCGGATGTTTTCATAGCTATGACACTTGTATCAGTAGGTACAAGTTTACCGGAAATAACCGCCCATGTAATCTCTTCCCTGGGAATATTATCAGGCATATTGAACTATGAAATTGCTTCCTCCGCTGTCCTTGGTGGAAATATAGGTTCTGATGTCGTCCAGCAAACACTTGTAGTGGGATTAGTTGTTATTGCTATGGGAGGACTTAAATTTGAAAAGGATTTCTTAAAAAAGGACTATCTGCCTATGATAGGGACAACTTTGTTGACTTTAGTTCTTTGTGTCAATCCTTTCATATTCTCAGATTTCGGTATACTTTCCAGGTGGGATGGTCTAGTGTTGCTGGGATCTTTCCTGGGATATATGTATTTTCTCTGGAAAAAACAGAGTTCAATAGTCCATAAACACCCAGAGAGAAGTCCAAGTGAAAGTGTGCCAAAAGATCTTTTGGTAACCTTAATAGGTATGGCAGCTATTCTTGTGAGTGCCCACATAGCCCTATCTGCAACACAGGAACTGGTCAAAATGACAGGTTTGAGTGGATCGATGATAGGTGTGGCCACATTGGGCATAGCTTCTGCACTGCCTGAGATGTTCACAGCTATTTCGGGAATAAAACATAAAGCAGCAGGAATATCCCTGGGAACTTTAATAGGCAGTAATATAACGAATCCCTTATTAGGTATAGGACTGGGAAGTCTAATCTCAACTTATTACGTGCCTAAACCCCTTTACCTGTGGGACTTGCCGATGGAAACTATAACCGCAGGACTATTATTGATTTATCTATTATTCCACCATGAGAAACTGGGTAGATTAGGTGGTGTCTACCTAATAGGACTGTATATTTTCTACATAATAATAAGATTTATGTTCTTTCCAGTGGATTAAATAATGAAATCTTACCTTCCCCATGTCCTTTCATACTTACCATAAAAATAAATTTCGCCCTGGGTAGCTCTTTGTATCCGAATTTCACC
>JBDGUQ010000153.1:0-3541 GCA_042215785.1 Candidatus Aenigmatarchaeota archaeon | reverse complement strand
TTTTCTGCCCTCAACCATCCATCCACCACCTTCAACCTGCAGCCCGACGGTGGTCGGGCTGACCAAGGAGGGTCAGGGATGGTTGTGCTTAAACATCCAGCTCCCCTCCTTTCCAAGGAGGGGCAGGGGTTGTTTCTTGCTGTCTGGATGCACAGCATCCAGCCGAGCACGCAGCTGCAGTCCCGGAGAACCTGGCTCCGTTTCGGGAAGCCGGATGTTGCCGGATAGGCAAGCCTGGACAATTCCAGAACCGGGCTGCTCAGCCTTTTTCGAAGCACGTAAGCATATTGAAAAGAAGCGGTGAGTTCAAAAAAAGATTTGGAGCATTTAGCTTTGTTGATAGCTTTTTTAGGTCTTTTAATAGCTATTATCACTTTTAATGTGAGGATTCATATAAGTCTCACATTTCCGTGAGTTTTAGAAAAATGTACAAAAAAATATATTTTATAATATATTCTTTTAGAAAAATAGTTTTTATAATATATATTTTAATATATTTTATTTTTAATATTTTTTTCAATGGTTTTATTATTAAATATATACTAAAAACTATGGTATCTTATACATGAAAAATAAAAAACTTTTCTATTCCTTTTCAGAAACAGCAGTCTTGTAAAGGGATTTCCACTCCGAAGCAAGCTTGGATAAATGGCTAGAATATGATATACTTGGCTTTAAAATCATGTACCATCCCCTGCTTGGGTTCGATTCGTTTTCCTCTCTCTCACGCTCCAAGAGACCAAATCTCACCAATTTTGGTATAACTACGTTATAAGCGGTGGATTCAGGTATATCATTATCCTCAAGGAATTTTCCAAGCATATTTTTGTCCACACCCTCGGGGTTTTCCACAACAAACCTCATCAATTTCCCGGCATATTCATTGGATCTGGTCTGGTATTTTTCTGGGAAAACATGATTAATAATGTCCTCTAAGCCCCATCTAATGTCTTTATCAATATTCTTCCAGTCATTTCCCTGGACAGAAGGAAAGTACAATGATTCCTTATTTTTCAGTGTTTCTCCCTTAATTGGAACAGGATTTTTATTTCCTTTTGACATTTTATCACAATTTATATTACACAACGTTTTGATATAAATTATTATTGATCGTTCAATTTCAATTTATAACATATCGTTATTGAGTAAAGAAATTAGGGTTATATCATGGGGGGTAATTGCTAAAATTATATCGATTTAAGGATTTTGGTCCTTTTAGTTTATCATTTTGTTGTGGAGCTTAATTTTCAGAATCTTCATTTTTTTCTTCGTCTTCACTTTTTTTCTCATCTTCCTTTTCGGATCCACCCTCTGAAAATCTCTTGAATTTTCTCATTAGTCCCTCTAAATCATGGGAAATGTCCTCCCCATCGGCCGTTAATTTGATCAGTTTAATCCTTCCCTTCTTCTCAAATTCGACCAGACCAAGCTCTTCAAACTTATTGAGAACCTTTATGGTATGGGAATACGTACAATCAACGCCCTTACTCACTTCAGTCGCATAATTAGGTTTGTCTCCTCTTTTCAGGAATACTAACATTTCAGCAGGCTTATCTCTCAAAAAGAGGTCTTTCAAGACTGCTTCACTTTCTGAATCCCCCACTTAACCACCTTTCTAATTTTAAATTTCTCTGGTTTAAATAGTTTATCTTATTTTTTTAAATATATATATTTTTTCATATATATCATTAAATTTATAAGTTATAAAATATTTTACAAAATATTTTTTCACTAATATTTTTTAGTAAATATATATCATAAAACATATTTTTCACTAGTCATAATATTTCGAAATTGTGAGAGTTATTGAAGTAAGCAACAGACCAAATATAATCGCCATGAAGAGGCGCATTAAACCTACTCCGGGGTTTAATATAACGTAAGAGGCCTCTTTACCAACTATAGTTACTGCCAGTCCCAAGAATATTAAAGTCCCGAACTTCTTTAGGGATTTCCTTTCTGGATAAGAAGATATACCCTTCCCAAGGAATGATGTCATGAAACCCAAAAAGAGCAAATATATGGGAGGTAAAGATTCGTAACCATTAAGAAATGCTGCAGAAGATTCCATCAAGTCGTTTGCTCCTACTATTTGTATCGAATCGTAACCGCCCTTAATACCTATAAATACTATAACTATAGAAACCACATAAAAGAAAAACGATAAACGTCTAGTAGTAAAAGAAGTTTTCAATTCATCTGCGGCCGAATGTATGGGCCCTTCAAGCTGGAACCCTTTAATCAATAAATATACACCCAACCCTCCCAATATCAATCTCCAACCTGTAGCCCCAAAAAGTGCATATAAGAGTAGTATCAAGGCCGGGATTCCCAATGCCAACCTTGCCATCTTAGGTTCATTCACAATCTCCCTGAAAAAATCATGAATCATATAATACATTCCTTCCAATCGTTCACTCTGTTTCATTATCACCTTTTCGACAGACATTATCTTCACATAACTCTGAATGATGGGAATAATATGTTCATCCTCAGTTCCATCCGTAACCAACAAAGCTTTGTCGGAATTCGTCTTCCCAAGAGTATCCTCTAATTGTTTTGTTAATTCTTCATCGGACTTAATCCCTACTTGTGGATTTCCTGTTATAGTGGCAACTTCAACATTATAATCATCCTTCATTTCATTATAGAATTTAACTGCCTGAAATATTGCGTTAGAATCCGAATCTTCGGGATCGGCAAGAGCAAGGTTATTCGCTAATCTAAGATTCTCATCCTTCCCTATAACAGGTCCTTTCATTTCAGTTTTCCTGCTAACATCATCATCTCTATCTACGCACAAAATCAAAATTTTATCTTCCGAGGACATAATACTTATTACTTTTTATTAAAATAAATGCATTGTTGTTAAGGACAAAACTTAAATAGTTAAAATCCACTAATATGAATAAAACAACTAAAATGGAGGGATTAAACATGACCGATTTACCTTTAGCACCCGTTGAAAGACTTATCAGAAAACAAGGAGCTTCAAGAGTTAGCAAGGACGCTGTAGAAGAGTTTACAATGGTTCTTGAAGATATTATCGCTGACTTGGCCGCGGAAGCATCTACATTAGCTAAACATGCCGGAAGAAAAACCGTGCAAGCCGAAGATGTAAGACTAGCCAGAAGAAAAGGATTTTAAATTTTTGTGATGAAATGGCCAAAAACCCAAAAAAATTAATAGAAAAAATTTCTAAAAAAAGTGACCTGGAACAATCTGAAGTAGAGAAAAGAATAGAACAGAAAGAAAAGGAGTATTCAGGACTCATTTCTAAAGAAGGAGCCACCTATATAGTTGGTAAAGAACTGGGAGTCAATCTCTTGAAGAAAAGCGACAAGAGCTTAAAGATAGAAAACGTTGTTTCGGGGATGAATTCTGTAAATACCCTGGGGAGAGTGACCCAGGTGTTTGAACCTAGGACATTTGAAAGAGATGATGGTGAAGGAAAAGTTTGTAACATAATTCTAGCAGATGAAACTGGATCCGTAAGAATGTCACTCTGGGACGAACAAGTAAACTTAATAGAAAGAGAAGA
>JBDGUQ010000011.1:0-3587 GCA_042215785.1 Candidatus Aenigmatarchaeota archaeon | reverse complement strand
ATTTATGGCATATAGTTATCTCACTTTAATTGGCATTGTATTAATCGGTCTCGTATTTCGTGATATGGGAAAGAAGTAAAATTCAATACTCCTTCCTGATTTTAATACAGGTGTCATCATAAATTTATGACAGATGTCATAAAAGTGAATAACTTACCTAAAAACTAATATGAGTATCTAAATATCTTCACCATTTAAAATTGTCATTTATTAACGGAAACATGGAACCTTAAATCCAAAGAAATATATCCAATGAAATCTAACAACCAGTATGATATTTGATGAAGATGGAAAAATTATTCCTTTATATGTTCTTTAATTTTATTCGCAATCTCTTTAACTTCCTCCAAATTCTCCTCATCCTTCATATTCTCCCTGGCGTATTCCATCGCCGGCTTCACGGATTTAATTCCCCGTCCAAATCTCTCCATCCATTTATATCGAGGAAATAGCCACAGGTGAAAGTGCGAGGGACTTGAAGGCTTGTCAATTGTGTCCTCCTCCTGAACAATGTAAACATATTCCACATCCAGAACCCCGTTCATTGCCTTCCTTGTCCTATAGAGCAAATCGATAAATTCCTTCCTCTGATTTTCGTCAAATTGCTCAATTCCCTTAAGATGTTCCTTGGAAGAAAGTATCATAAATCCGGGTATGGGTATCTCAAAATCCTGCTGCACCATAAAATTATCCGTCTCGGTAACCACCTCTCCGACGGGATCCACATCACCGTTAACGAGAGCACACCCAATACAGTCAACCTCACTTTCTTTTTCATCAGCGGACGTTACCTTTGTCATGTATATAATTAGAATCAAAGTCTTATTAAATTAATATAAACTTTTACCCTTTACAATAATACATGAACGTTGAAACACCTTCTCAGAGGAAAATATTCGACTATTACAACAATGAGAATGTTCTGAAGAAGATTATCAAGACAACACCCAACAGGGAAATATCATATGCTTTCAAGGATGGAAATTACGGATCGAGGCCAAATACCATGGAATATCCCCGTGACCTGTTACAGCTAGTCCGAAAGGGAGCTGTGAGTTTTCACGGGAGTGTGGAAAGATGGAAAAATCCTATGAGAATATCCACGGGAATGAAAGAGGAGGATATGAACAGTCTCAGGTCTGGTTGGGACCTTATAATAGATATTGATTCAGCTTTAGATTTAGATGCTGCTAAACTTGCCGCGAAAAAAGTCATTAAATTTATCCGAAAAGAAGGTGTTAAAAATTACGGGATCAAGTTCTCCGGAAACAGGGGGTTCCATATATCCATACCGTGGAAAGCGTTCCCTCGAAAGGTTGATTTCGAAAGAACGAAGAACCAGTTTCCACGAATTCCTCAGGCTATAATGGGCTATATCAGAGAAAATATAAAAGATGAGTTGATGGGTAAGCTTATAGAAATGCGGGGTTCCGTATCTTCTCTGGTGGAAGATCTGGGATCCCAGTTACACAAATTAACTCCATACGCTTTCGTCGATGTAGAAAAAGACTGGGGACAGAGGCACCTATTCAGATTACCATACTCGATAAATGAAAAATCCTGGCTGGTCAGTCTGCCAATAAAAGAAAAGGAAATCGATAGTTTTGAAAAAAAAGATGCAAAGATAGAGAATGTAAAGGCTGAAAATGATTTTTTCAAGGAAGTCAAAGATGGAGAAGCCACCACATTGTTAACAAACGCTCTTGACTGGGAAGGCAGAACTAAAAAGGATAAGTCTTCAAATAAAAAAGAAAGGAGAAAGATCAAATCAGACAAGAGAATACCCAAGAAGAGGTTCCCGCCGTGTATAAAGTTGATTCTGGATGGCGTAACGGATGGAAGGAAGAGAAGCATTTTCATTTTAATAAACTTCCTACAGACGATGAACTGGTCATGGGAGGAAATTGAAGAGGAAATAGAGAAATGGAACGAGAAAAACAATCCTCCACTGAAAGACAATTACATAAATACGCAGTTAAATTGGGCCGAAAGACAGGAAAGGGATCTGCTACCGCCTAACTGCGAGAATAGAACGTTCTATAAAGGATTCGGCGTATGTAAACCTGATGACAAATGTAAGCAAGGAACAGATGAAATAAAAATCAAGAATCCAGTAACGTATCCGTTTAAGTAAATTTTATCTTTTCTTGGCAAATAATGTCCTTTCAAGTTTAGTATTAGAAAATAACCAATCTATATCGATATCTTTAAAATCCTTGCCCAGCTCTTCTCTGGTCTCCTCAATTAATTTTTTCTTCTTCTCACCTCCCCTATAGACAAGTTTTATAGTTGAAACAAGAGGCCCGGAATCTTTCAGCATATGGTAAACTGGTTTTAATATTTCGGAATATTCCACTGGATTCTGATTTATATCTGAAACAACCATATCAAAGGGAGCATGCTCTTCCAGCTCTTCCGTGCAATCCTCGACCATTTCGGGAATATGTATGATGTTATCTCCCTCTATTTTCATCTTTCCAGGATCAACCGAAACAACCTTGCCAACTTTATCCGAAAGATATTCCGTCCAACCTCCCGGAGATGCTCCAATATCAAGAACTGTCCAGTCAGACTTCAAATCAATATTAAACCTATTAACTGCTTCTTTCAACTTGTAATAGGACCTATTAATTGGTTCATTGGACTTCTTTGGTTTTCTATAGAATAGATCCTTGTTATATAATCCATACAGAAATTTATCTTGAATCTCCACGACGGACAGAAAATGATCGAAAGTTTTGGGATTCAAATTATATATAGAATCCATATCTTCAAGTAATCGCTCCTCAAGCTCACTTGGCCATGCCTGAACTCTTAGAACCATATCTCCGTGTGTTAACCCCTCGAGATTTATAAGGTCATTATATTTTTCAGTTTCACTGTCAAAATAATAAACCCTATTTATATATCTCCACATTACATTGCCATTCCTTTTCAATTCTTCAAGAAAGATATAAGGATCCATATTTTTAACATAGATAAATCCATTCTTTTCTCTCGCCAAATAATTTTCAGGAAAATATTTTTCAAAACGTGTTAAGTGTGTTTTCGGAACATGAAGTATTATTGTAGGGTTTCCCATAGTAACATTGACATCTCAAATTAAATTAATCTTATGGTTTATCGTATTTTCCGGAATGAATCTTTTTCACTATCAAATTCTCCGGTTCACATTCGGTTTTCAACATCTCCTTAACAGATGGATATGTCCTTCCATCATCACTACTGACAAGCTCCTTTATGTAAGTTCCAGCTTCTGCTTTGACTGTTAGTTTTAATTTTTTGTCCGAAATCTTTTCCCAATCTATACTTTTTACGTTCCTTTTCCTTAATTTATCTGCTCTGCGATGCACAACTCTGTTCGGGGTTTCCTGATTTATTGTGCCTATTAAATTATTTAACCTTTCTAGGTTGTCTTCTTCAATTTCATCTTCAGTTTCAACAATAACCTCATAAGTTTTGTCCGGTCTCCATTCCATCATCTCGGGAATCGAATCATAGGAAACCTCATGTAAATCATATATTTGGACTTCATCTCTTTTGTTGACCTCTTCCTGTATTTTCTCAAGCTCTATTTCCCTGTTCTT
>JBDGUQ010000170.1:0-3607 GCA_042215785.1 Candidatus Aenigmatarchaeota archaeon | reverse complement strand
TAAATACCATAAAACACTGATTCCTCTCTCACTTCGGTGGTAACGACTGCCTCATCAACAATGTCTGCCATAATGGGTTTCAGCATAAGCCAAACAGCTCCCAGGCTTATACCCCATAAGATGATCTGAATAAATAGAACGATTAAGTTTGGGAAAAAGGTTAGAGTTGCCGTAAAAATTGCCATGAGGGAGGAGCCGATTAGCATCACTTTTTTGTTGTTATTTGTTTTATGAGAATATTTTAACCAGAATGGAATTGAAGCAACCGATCCGATAAGAAACATTGCTTGAATAAGAGTTTGAAATAGAGAGGGTCTCTGTAATACAAGATCTACAACGTAGACTATAGAGGTTTGCACACTATAGGTGACCACTTGCCAGAACATATACAAAATCAAAAAGGCTAAAAAGGACTTAACCTTCAATGCCGCCTTTAAGGAAGTAAAATAACTGGCATCTTGGCGCTTTTCTTCATAACTTTCAAGAAATTCATCAATTATGGGTTGATCTTCTCTCCAGCCATATATTCCTAAAAGGAATAAGAATGTTCCTATGATAGATATTATTACCCCTTGAGAAATATATGATTCGGCACTCTCATAGCTGATGAGTAGAGGAGGGACTAAAGCACCAAGAGCAATTCCTACAACTCCTAATACTGTAACAATCCCAGAGGCATTTCTTCGGATCTCATTGGATCGAAATTTACTTGGAAATAACGCTTGGAAATTTACGAAAAAGAATGAATTAAATGTATCAAATAAGCAGGTGGTAAAAATTAGCCATATAAAAATAAATATTATTTCTCCCCCAGTAGGAGGCAAGTATATCAAGACATAACTTAGGATCCATGGGATTCCCCCAATTAAGATCCAAGGGAAAAACCTGCCAAGCTTTCTCGTAAAACTATACGGTTTACTGGTGAGATACCCAATCAATGGGTCATTGATCGCATTCCAAAGCGCAAAAATAACGTAGCCAATCGCAGTATACCACGGATCTAAACCAATTACTACCTCATAAAAATGAAATCCTAAAGAAGTAAAAGCCATTCTGAAAAATTGCTGTATAAATGCGCCCATTCCGTATGAAGAACTATCTAATTTAGAATAATTTTCTTTTTCCATAATTAATATCCCGAAATTATATTTTTTTAAAAGATAAATTAATTCAATATATATTTTGTTTATTAGCGTATATAATGGTTATGCAATACCCAGTGAAGATAGATAAAATGAGGATATAAAAATCACCAATCTAACTAAATCTATTAATATTTCATTTACCAAATATTAACTATAAGTTTTTAAAAAGTGAAAAGTAAATGGGGAAAAAACCTAATTTTATCGTAATAATGCCCGATCAACATAGGGCAGATATTTTGGGATGCGCGGGTAAGCAAGTGAGAACACCCAATTTAGATCGTTTAGCTTCTGAAGGTGTTCGATTTAGCAATACTTTCAGTCAGTCTCCTTTATGTGTCCCGTCAAGAGCATCCTTTATGACGGGTTGCTATGTTCACACGACTCATTGTAATACTAATAAGACTTTTTGCCATGAAAACTGTCCTGAATTAATTGATGAATCATTATTAAAAATTCTAAAAAGGCAAGGTTATTATAACGTGGACAAAGGAAAACTACATCTTGTAGACCATAAAGGAGCATATAGTGCGGCGAGAAGGGTGGGAGAACAACATCCTGAATTGAAAGATCATGTAAAAAACTATGATCCAAAAGTCAAGGAATTTGGATTTGATGAGTGCGATGTTGTATGTGGAAAGATGGAAAGCACCAGGGTTGGCTCTTTATTCACAGACAAATTAAAAGAAAAAGGATTATTGGATATTTATCAACAGTGGTTAAAAAAGTACCCGATTATTAATGCTGAACCGATGCCAGTACCCAAAGAATATTATATAGACTATTTTGTCGGAGATCTTGCTGTAAAGTGGTTAAAGGATTTTACAAACAGTGAGAAAAAAAACGACCCATTCTTTCTTTTCGTAGGGTTTCCCGGTCCCCACGATCCATTCGACTGTGTAGAAGAATACGTGAAGGAATACGATCCAAATTCAATTGAGATAAATGATGAGGAGATTCAATTACCAGACAGACCGATTGCGCCTTATAACATGGTTTCAAAGGGAGTAAGCCGAAGCAGTAAGGTCACTAAAGAGTTCATTAAGGATTGTAGAGCAAAATATTATGGAAATGTGACTTTGATTGACGAAAAAGTAGGGGAACTAACTCAAATTCTGGAAGATAAAGGACTCCTGGAAAACACTTGGATAATCTACACCAGTGATCATGGAGAACAATTAGGAGGACATAAATTATTTATGAAGTTTGTATTCTACCGCTCCTCTGTTCAAGTTCCTTTAATTATTAGACCTCCCAAGGGAATGGAAGGAAAGGTTATAGAGGATGATGTGGAGTTGATTGATGTTCCCGCAACAATACTTGATATTTTAGGATTGCCTCTCCCCGCTCAACATAAAGGAAAATCATTGATGCCATTCATAGAAGGAAATGATAATGTATATCACCATAAAGATCTATGTATAAGTCAAGTCTTCAATTACATCATGGGGGTAGATAAAGATTGGAAGTTTGTGTTTGATATTACTAATGGGAAACTGGTCGAATTATACAACCGAAAGGAAGACTTCTATGAGAATAACAACTTGAGGAAGACTTCCGAGGGAAAGAAAATAGGACAGAAACTATATGAAAAATATTTCAAGGAAATTATCTCAAAAGGTAAAAATGAGTTCGAACAGGTCGATATGCTAAGTAATCTTTAGCTTCAATTTTTCAAAAGTACTTAAATCTCTATTCATATTCTTAAGAAAAATTTATAGAAATTTTCTAAATCTTCAAGTTAATATTATAAAAAGTAACTCATTAGAATTTATCAGTGATTTAGGGAGAGTTTATTATGGAAAAACTTGTCTTTATTGGTGGAGGTCATGCGCATCTCAGTTGTATCTTAAATATAGAGGAATTTCTCGAGTTAGGGATGAATGTCACCGTTATCTCTCCTTCCGAATATCTTTACTACTCGGGAATGGGACCTGGACTTTTAGGAGGATTTTATGAGCCTTCCGAATGCAGATTTAATATTAAGGGGTTAGTTGATCAAGCGGGTGGAGAATTCATAAAAGAAAAAGTGACTCAAGTGGATCCTGAAATTAAAGAGTTAACTCTTGAGTCTGGAAAGCAGATTTCCTATGATATCGCATCTTTTGATGTGGGGAGCTATATTCCGAGTGAAAATCTTCAAATTAAGGAAAGTGAAGTTATTCTTGTAAAGCCGATAAGTAATTTGGTTGAGGTGCGGCAAGAAATCAAAAAGCTAAAGTCAGGTCAATCGGTTAATGTCTGTATTGTCGGCGGAGGTCCCTCAGGTACAGAATTAGCGGGTAATGTCTGGAGAACCTTATCAAAACATAAACTTAATTTTAAAATTACGCTTATTACGGATGATCTCTTATTATCGGAGCATCCAATTAAAATCAGAAACTATGCGCTTAAATCCTTAAAAGAGCGAGGAGTAGAAGTAAAAGAAAACCAAACGGTAGAGAGAATAGAAAACAATATTTTAT
>JBDGUQ010000036.1:1373-3649 GCA_042215785.1 Candidatus Aenigmatarchaeota archaeon | reverse complement strand
AATTAATGCAATGCCCTTCTCCAATCTCTTGTAAAGAAAGAGAAAGATTATGATTATTATCGAAATAATAATCATGTAGAATAGTATTAAGAGAGGGATTATTCGAAATCATTTTCGCACAGAAATGTATCAGATTCAATGTCTTTTATTGCTTTTCTTCCGATAATGTCTTCATATCGCTCTACAGAGATATACGTACCGGGACGTTTGAAGGTAAGGTCATCTACTTCAATGATCTTTCCCTTTGGAATCTTTCGTTTTGTCATAATGCTTCTCCGAGTTGCATCTTTTACTCGGGAGTTGAATTTCACTCGAGGATTTCCAAATGCTTTCTCAATTTCTCTTACTCGTTTTATAAAGACTTCTACCTCTGCAGGCTCTAAAGACATATAATGTTCGACAGCATCTGTACTCTTATCCAATGTTATAGTCTTCTCTAAAAAATCTGCCCCTAAACCTAGGGCTGCGTAGTTCATATAGTCACCTAGGGAATGATCAGAGTAGGCTACAGGATAACCAAATATTCCTCTAATATGAGGTATAGTACTTAAATGGATTCCTGCATGTTCAGCGGGGTATCCTGATGGACAATGCATTATAATAACATCTCTAATACCTTGCTCTTCACAGATTCTAATCCCAGCCTCCACGTCCTGGAATTTTTCCCTAGCATCTATTATAACGGGGAGTTTTTTTTCCGCAATTAACTTTATCAGATAACGATTGTTTACATCAGATTTAGATACCTTAATCGCTGCCACCTCCATCTCAGCAAGCAAGTCTACTGTAGCAGGACCGCTTGGGGTGGAGATAAATAATATGCCCAAGTCATCACAGTATTCTTTCAATTCTCGCCATTCGTCAAAGGATAGTTCCCTCCTCTTCAATGCGTCATATATGCTCTCCTTTTTTCGCCCCTTTGGGGTTTCGAATTCGACCATAATGTTGTGGCTTTGGGGTGACATAATCTCCTCGGCAACAACTGTCTGAAACTTTACAGCATCAGCTCCTGCTTCTTTAGCCGCCTTAGATAATTTTTTAGCGCTTTCTAAACCAGTATGGGTTGCGCCAGGCTCAACAGATATAAAACAGGGGTGTCCTTTGCCCACCTGTTTATCCCCGATTTTAACTGTTTTCATAACATACCCTCATTTCATTATACTTTCATTTATAAATCAAATACGGACACTCTCTCTCCAGATCACGTCTTATTTTCTCCTGATCCTCTTCACTCACAGGGATATAGGGTGCTCTGGGTGGCCCCACATAAAGGAATCCACTTGCATTAACTAATGCCTTAGCTAAAGAGGTTTCACTATATTTTTTTCTCAATGGAACCACAATCCTATTGATGAAATCAATGATCTTGTATTGCAACTCTAACGCCCTCGTCCAATCTTTAGTCTTACACGCATTGTAGAGTTCATTCTGAAACTTGGGATTCATGAATACAATGCTGGAAAAGAAACCATCAACCCCTAACATAGCGGATGGAACAATGAGCCCTTCAACAGGCAAAAATTTTAATTCTGGTGCAGTTTTTCGGAGGCTCATATAGAAGTATATGTCTGTTGTTATCTCCTTGCTTCCGCAGAAGTTAGGTATCTCAGACAATCTTTTATAGGATTGAGGCGAGATTAGAATCTTGGTTGTGATATTGTTATTATATGCGATGATGCCGATATCTCTGCATTCACTGGCTAAGTCTTTGAAGTATTTCACTACTTCCTCCTGGCTGAGAGGTTGGTAGAAGGGCACAACATTTATCACTGCGTCAGCTCCCTTTTCTTGTGCATAATACGTCCTTTGAATCGCCTCTTCCGTATTAACCGCAGATGCCCCGACAATCACCTTTATACGGCCTGCTACCTCTTCAATGAGCACATCAACAATTTTTTTATATTCTGGCCAAGAGATGTTACTAAACTCTCCAGTGGTTCCCATATTCATTATACCAGTAACATCCGTCTGACAGATTTTATTTATATTCTTACGATAGTTCACTTCATCAAAGGAACCATCTTCCTTAAAAGCAGTTGGCATAATAGTAATTATTCCCTTTAAATCATCTCGCCTTAACATTTACACACCTCATAACTATTTTTGGTTTCTAGCAATATAAATTCCATACATGACCTGGTGAAACAGTATGCCCAACGTTATCATATCTTTCGAATTCCGAAAGAATTCAATAAAAGTCTAGCTTAATATGTTATGTTTATACCCACTCACATATTATTTGATTCTACATGATTCAATAGCGTTCTTAGTTTTAT
>JBDGUQ010000036.1:0-1363 GCA_042215785.1 Candidatus Aenigmatarchaeota archaeon | reverse complement strand
GTGCAGTCTTCATTACGCATTTTTGGAAACAGGGGAAGTGTAATAATCCTACTAAACACATCTTCTGTAGATGGGAAGGTCTTTGGATTAATATCGAAAAGTTTTTGATAATATGAAAAATGATAAACAGGTATGTAATGTACATTGACTCCAATATCCTCTTTCCTCATCTTATCAAAGAGGGCATCCCGTTCTACTCCTTCTAGCAGGATTGTATATAGGTGCCATACATGTTTGACGTTGGGCTTAACGGAAGGCAGGATTATCCCCACAACATCTTCGAATGTATCATTGTAGATTTCTACAATTTCCTGCCTCCTTTGAATAAACCCATCCAGTTTCTTAAGCTGGGATATCCCCAGAGCACACTGCATATCAGTGATTCTATAATTCCTACCCAAGTATTTCATATCATAGTGATAGGATGCTTTTCTACCGTGTCTACCTCTGGCATCCCTGTCAATACCATGATTCCGCAGTATCTTCAGTTTTTCATCGAATTCATAGTTATTCGTTACCACCGCACCCCCTTCCCCCGTAGTTAAATGCTTCACTGGATGGAAGCTGAATACAGTCAAATCAGCGAAATTACCGACCTTCACCCCACCATACTCTGCACCGATAGCATGACACCCGTCCTCGATGAGATAAAGATCGTTGTCTTCTGCAATTTCTTTTATCTCCTTAATGTCGCAGGGTTGACCTGCATAATCCACGTAAATTATTGCCTTTGTATCTTCAGTTATTTTTTTTCTAATCTCTTCAGGATTAATATTTCTTGTATGTTTTTTTATGTCTGCAAAAACAGGCTTACAGTTATTGTATAGAATAGAATTTGAGGTTGCTACAAAAGTAAATGGAGTGGTAATTATTTCAGCTTTGGGTGGTAAACCTAATGTCTGAACTGCTATGTCCAAAGCAGAGGTTCCAGAATTAACGGTTGTCGCATATTTGCATCCTATATACTTACAGAGTGATTTCTCGAATTCTTTAACCTTTGGTCCGCCGGTAATCCAGTCACTTCTTAAAACATTTACAACTTCTTCTATGTCTTTTTCATCTATCCAATGCAATCCATAGGGTAAAAAATCAGGTTTCATTTCTCAAGTTTTTCGAATTGTTCTTCAATTAATTTTCTGTATGGTTTGTAGTATTTAGCCTCAAATTCTCCGTCCCACCATTCTATCATCACTGTATCTTTTAAAAATTCAAATAGATGAGGTATGTTCTCAGGGATAGATATTAATTCGTTGGGGCCTTTATGAACAATCTTCTCTCTGTCATCCTGTTTCATGGTTATCTTGACTTTTCCTTTTAAGATGAGGTCGTATTGCGTTACCGGGTGGTAATCCCCACTCCTGAG
>JBDGUQ010000165.1:0-3653 GCA_042215785.1 Candidatus Aenigmatarchaeota archaeon | reverse complement strand
AAACGACGAAGATTGCCTTGCCTATTCTTATGAAAACACAACTCAAAAGGGCGTAATAGATAAGAGGAAGTTGGAGGAATTCGAGGAAAATTTTAAAGGACTGGAACCGTCATGCGCAAGAGTTATACCATTCGATTACAATATAAAGGTTAAAACTTTACCTATAAATTTTTCTACACATCAAGCAGAAGGTAGGTATGGTGGTATTTTTGGTTCTATTAAGAGTCAGATTGATGGTAAAAAAATAATTTTTGTTATTGATGGTTCAGGAAGTATGGACAGTCCAATTTATAGTCGAATTAGAGGTGTTAATAGAAAAATAGATTGTGTTAGGGAACCATTTTTAAAAGGATTTGTGGATAAATTATCAGATGATAGTGAAATAGCTATAATTAGATATTCTGGAAGAGAAGGCTGTAATCCACCTATTAGAGTACCTGGTTCTGGGGGTGGTTTTGTTAGGATTGGAGGTAATAGGGGTCATTTAAAGGCTAAAATAAATAGTTTATTTTCAACTGGTTCTGGTGGTACACCCATGTGTGTTGGATTGGAAAAGGCATTTAAACATTCTAGAGGCTTCGATGATGTTGTAGTAGTTCTCCTAACGGACGGTGTAGAAAATACTTGTTGTCAATCTAAAACTACACCAAAAGTTGCACGTAATTATAGGAATTTGGACATTGAAGTTTATTCTGTTGGTTTCGGAACAGGGGCGGCTATGTCCCCTCTAGAGGAGGCATCCGGTACAACAGGTGGTCAATCTTATGCTGCTAGGACTTGTGAAGAGCTGATGGAGAAAATACCTGAGAAAAAGGTCCAGCTGGAAGAAGAGGAGTGGAATTTTGGAGTCGGTGAGAGTGAAAGTATAGGCGTTTCCCAATTCTCTACTGATGATGCGAAGGAGAACAGCTTGACAATAGTACTCCCCGTTTCCGTGAGATATGGTCCTTCTGATTATAAAAGGGCGGTAATTCATTTGAAAGCGGTGAAAGGGAAGTTGGAAAGATTATCTGGTTATATCAATAGAGTTTGTAAAGTTGGTTCCGAAAAAAATGAAGACTTCAAGTTATCTTTGAGATTGAATTTAGAGAATCCCATTGAATTTGAGGATAATAAGGAATCTAAAATATGTATGCTAGGAACCGAAAAAACATGCAAAATCTTGGACTGTGATTCTAAAATAGATTTTGAAAATATAAAACAGGGAGGAGATTATCTGATAAGGATCCAGTATGATAAAGAAAATAATGAAGTGGAGGTTAGAACATGAACAAGGGGTTTGCCGAAGAAATTTTGAGTTTTATTTTGATTATATTTTCTGTTATAATACTGACAGTTTTCTTTGCCTCAGAAGATGTTTTGAAGGGTGGGGAAGTTTCCAGGAGTGTGAGGGGAAGAATGATGGATGAAAGTGCAAATTTGGCTATTCAAACCCTTTGTGACAATAAATTAGAAAAATTCAACAAAACTTATATGGAATTGATTTTAGATTCTCAATTGCAGGGCGGGAACGGAACACATGTTTATTATGGTCAGGGATTAGGTACTGTGTATACTACAGAAGTTATAGTCCCACTTATGAACAACTATTTTGGCGATGGTGGTTGGGAATTGGTTATAAAAACAACTAAAGGTACAATTAGTTATGGGAGTTTGAAGGAGGAGTCCAAATATAATTATGTTTCAAATATTCCGGTACCTCCATCAGTTTCGGAAGATAATACAGGGAATGTGACTTTATATGTCTAAAAAAGGGATGTCAGTTTTACCATTCGCCTTTATTGCGCTAGCTATAGCTTTGGCAATAATTTCATGGAGTTTTTATAATGTCTATTTTGGCAGTAAATATCAAGCCACAATTTTTGAGCATAATAAAATAGATACAGTGAGAAATGAAATGGAAAAAGGTAAAAAATTCCTAAAACAAAGTTCCATATATTCAACCCACCAGTCATTGTTTGAGAATGCTGCCGGTGGTGGTATAATTCCTGTAAAAGGCAAAAATATCAATACATGGATCTGCAATGGACCGATGCCACCTACTGTTTCAAAGACCCAAAACTGTTTGGAAGAGTTCACTAAATTTTATATGAATGTTTATTTCAGTAATTTTACTGTTGATTTGCCTGTTAGTATAGCTAAAGCTCCCTATATTGATGTCACTTATAATATAACAAGAGGTAAGGTTTTCAGAGGTGAATATGATGAGGGAAACCAAAATGTTCTGGCTAACGGTGCTAAAATGTCTCTTTCTACCGACAATCTACAAATAACGGATAATTTGAATCAGAATGAATTGATAGACAAAAATAGATTCTGGTATTTATGGAGGAACTTCTATAAATGGTCCCAGAAAAATGTTTACGGTAAAGGCATATGTGATTGTACTTCTAAATGTAAGGGTTGTGATTGTGCCGAGCAAGTTGCTGAAAGGGCTCTGGAAGATTTACAGAGAAGATTCGATGACAATGTTATTTGTACAAAGTCATGTGATTGTTGTTATGGATGTCAAGGATCTGACTGTGGAATTAACAAAAAAGCTAATTGTGGTACATACTGTAATCCTAGCAAATGTTTGCCTTGGAGTCAGGGTGTGTGTGTTAGTAAGTGCAACAAGGATTGTGCCGATCCCAGGAAGAAATATCCAGAAGCTGGTAATGTGACCGATTTATCTGAATTGTTTACATATCCTCTTATACAGATGAATGATGAAGATGAGATATTGACTTCGGGGACAAAAATATTGGATTCTGAGAAAGGAAATAGCGAAGAATCCGAAGAAGAGGAGGAATGTTGTCCAATATATATAGAAAACAAATTATCAGCTGTTTATGTTTTTTCTTGTACAGATAAGAAGTATCATGTACCTATGGGGAATGGTCCAGAACCGATGACTTTCAGGGTTAAAGCCTTTGCCAGTTATAGAGATAAAGATGGTTGTGGATGTCAGATGCAATGTCCGTGTGTCAGCTGCCCACAAAACGAAGGAGAAACTTGTCAATAAAAAATTTTTCTTAATTAAAATTATTTTTTTAATTTAGTTATAAAAATATTTATACTTTTATTTTAAATTATTTTATGTGTTACTATGGCCGAATTGATCAAAGAAAAGAATGGTAACCATTATACTAAAGAAGTTAAACTTGTGAAGAATCCCGGAGAATTGAAGGGGTTATTGAATGAGATACGCTGGAAAATTTTGAAGCTGATAGCTGAGAGGCCGATGTATCCGGCTGAGATTTCTAAAAAATTGAAAATTCATGAGCAGAAAGTATACTACCATATCAAACAGCTCCAAAAAAATGGCATAATTAAAGTCAAGGAGAAGGAAGAACGGGGAGGAGCTTTGGCAAAATATTTTACTGTTGAAGATTATGCGTTTGCCTTGGATTTGCCCTACGGAGATGAAAAGATTTTGGATTTTCCTGTCCAAAGGAAAGTTAATAATTTGAGCAGATTTTTAAATCCTTTCCTTCAAAATGGAAAGATCAACGGTAAAATAATTGTTGGATCTCCTGATCCTCACGGAACCCACCAAGTTAGAGCTAGAGATGGTCATTATGCAGCGCAGTTAGCTTTGATACTTGGTCGACATTTTACTTTCTCCGATTTTGTAGTGAAAATAGATATAGATATCTTAGCTGAACAGCGTA
>JBDGUQ010000003.1:0-3668 GCA_042215785.1 Candidatus Aenigmatarchaeota archaeon | reverse complement strand
TGACAAACTACATAGATTCTTTTCAATTTAGAGAGATCTGTATCTTTTCCGGGTAAAAAATTTATTTGACTAAAAAAGTTTTTTAATGAATTATTTATTTTCCGTCTATCAAAGGATCTTTCTCCTATCTTCTGTTCATTGAGTTCATATTTGTTATCCACAATCTCTTCGAAAATTTTAACTTTCCAAATCATTTCATCGTCAGAAGAAGATGTATTAATTATAACAAAATCGTCATTTATCTTCTTTATCTGTGGAGGATATGACCCAACCTTATCTATTTTTTCGGGTGTATTATAATCAAAAATAAAGATGCCGTCGTTCTTTAAGTTTGAAGAAACAGCTTTGAAGGTCTCCTCCCACTCATCAAAATCAAGTAGATGGTTAATTGTATCATAAACACAGATTATCATATCAAAATCTTCTTTCAGTTCAAAATTATTCATACTTCCCTTAAAGAGAATTGCCGAAGAAACCTTATCTCTTGCAATTGCAAGCATTCCTTCTGAAATATCCATACCATAAAGCTCATATCGATCCGATAGAAGTTTTAAAATTTCGCCCGTACCACAGCCAATCTCAAGTATTTTATCTCCTTCAGAAGCATGTTTACCAATAAGATCAATTAAATAGTTAATTCTCTCTTCGGATTTTTCCATAAATTCATCATAATATTCTGCAAATCTATCATAGCTACTCATATAGTCACAGATAAAGAATAACATTTCAAAAATAAAAATAAAATGGAAAATTACCTTATCTTTGCTCCAACGTCAACGTCCTTCTCGGGTTGTAAAAGAATTGGCTCTCCATCAATGTCAGCTGCAAGGACCATACATTCACTTTTCTCTCCCATCAATTCAGCAGGTTCCAAGTTAACTAAAACCGTGACTTTCTTACCTTTCAATTCCTCTTCACTGTAATAATTTTTGACACCGGCAACCGATTGTTTTACTTCGCCTCCAACATTTATCTTGAGTTTTACAAGTTTATTGGATCCTTCTATCTGCTCCACATCTTCTATCTGACCAACTCTGAGATCTAGATCCTTGAAATCTTCAAAACTTATCATCTTTTCACCTCCATCTTTAACATCTTCATCTTTATTATTTTCAAAATCAGGAATTTCATCTTCTTCAACCTTTTCGAAGAGTGGTTCTGGATCGTTTAATCTTGCTCCAGAAAGATCAAATTCCTTCGCTTTATCCCAGTCTTCAGCATGTATATCCGTATCCTGGTTTAGAAGTGACCACATCTTCTCCGATGTTTCTGGCATAAAGGGCTCCGTAAGTATTGCCAGAGACCGGACGATGTTACAACAAACGTAAAGAGTCCTTTTACATTCTTCTTTGTCCTCTTTCAAGGTCTCCCATGGCTTCTTTTTCTGAAAATATTTATTACCCATAGAAGAGATTTTAATTATTTCATTTATAGCTCGTCTGAATTTGAAACTTTTCATTGAACTTTCAATCTCATCTATCTTTCCTTTAACACTTTCCAAAAACTCTTCATCTTCTCGCTTCAAATCAATTTTCGGGACTTCATCAAAATTACTACTGGTAAATTTAAGAACTCTATGTATAAAATTTCCAAAAGAATCGACCAGTTCATTATTTATTTTGTCCATAAAAATTTCCCAACTGAATTTTGTATCCGAATTCTCTGGATACAGGGACGTCAAAATAAATCTCCAGTAATCACTATCTCTAATCTTGAGAGCGTTCTCGATATTCAATCCTTTGCCCCTACTCTTCGAAAATTTAACCCCTTCTGACATAAGAAACCCAGAAGCCATGATCTTGTTAGCAAACGTCCAGTTTTCTTCAGTTCCCTTCAGAACACTAGGAAATATCACTGTGTGAAATGGAATATTATCTTTACCCATAAATTGGATCAGTTTAGTATTTTCATCCACCCACCAATCCTTCCAATTCTCATCATTTTCTCTAGCCCAGTTAACCGTAGCACCTATATATCCAATTGGCGCGTCGAACCAAACGTAGAATACCTTATTTTCGTAACCTTTCTTGGGAATTTTGAATCCCCATTCAGAGTCCCTCGAAATACACCTCTCTTCAAGGCCGTTATCAAGCCAAGAAAATGTCTCGTTGTTAGTCAATTTATTACCAGTCCTTCCCTTTATCCATTCTTTTAGCCAATCCTCAAATTCCTGTAATTGAAAGAAGAGGTGATCTGATTTTCTAAACTCTATTTCGTTTTTTCCACAGTGGACACAATATGGTTCAATCAAATCCTGTGGTGACAGTAAAGCTCCGCAGTCATCACATTGGTCTCCTCTGGCCAATCCACCACACTCAGGACATTCCCCTTCTATCCATCTATCAGCCAAGAACTTGTCACAATTTTTACAATAAGTAACATCGATTTCCCTTTCCTTTATGTAACCATTTTCATCCAATTTTTGGAATATCTCATTAGTTATTTCTTTATTTTCTTCAGAATTAGTTATCCCATAATAAGAGAAGTCCAAGTCTAATTTCTCAAATAATTTCATTATATTCTGGTGATTTTCATAAACTAAATCTCCAGTTTCGACTCCCCTTTTCTGGGCTTCAATCTCATACATGGTTCCGTGTGAATCCGAACCACAAATATAGATGACATTCTTACCTCTAAGCCTCTGGAATCTGTAGTAAACATCAGCAGGTAAAACTGATCCAATAATATTACCTAAATGAGGAATACCATGAATATACGGCAAAGCAGATGTTATTAGAATCCTTTCCGATTCCTCTTTTTTTACACCTATTTCATCGTTAAAAATAATCACCTTCCTTAGTATTTTACTAGAAAGATTTTAATAACTTTCATAGTTGGAACCGCTTCCCAATTTAACATATTCCTCTTCTTCACTACTCGAACCTACAACCTTTTCTTTACTTTTCTTTCCATTTCCATCCAAAGATTTGTCTATAAGAGAAGCTATAACATACCAATAAACGGGGAATACAACAAGTAAAATTAGGTTGAAAACGGCAGATAAAATAGGATAAGTGGTTGATGAGGTGTTATCTATCAACAGCAACCAGAAAGGATTAAGGACAATAAAAACTGATGTCATCAACCCTTCCAGCAACCAATTAGATACATAATTTAAGGTGGTCAATATAAGTACAAATAACGTACTGAAAATAAAAACTATAAACAGCTTTCTCCAAGTTGGATGGAAAAATTCTCCCAAATTGCTGCGGAATTCTTTCATTCGTTCCTTCATATTCTATAATTAATATTTGGGATTAATAAATACTTTCCACTATTCGTAGACAGTCACTTTCATCTTCTCTCTGCCTTCTTTTGTTTCCTCTGAATCTTCTTCTGTCCTGACTTCTTCTTTTTCCTTCTTTTTGCCTTCTTTGGATTTGTCACTTTCTTCCTTGACCTCTTCAAGACTTTTATTGAGTTGATCCTCAGTCATCTTATTCTTGATGAAATCCATGTAACGTTTTTCCAATTTTTCCTTCACATCCTTGTCGTTAATATAATCGAATTTAGCCATGATTATCACGTATTATATATTGGAACCAAAAAACTTAAATCTTTTGAGAAATTTCACCTTTAAAAATTCCAAAAAAATATTTATACTCACACAATAAATCTGAATAAGTCGGGGAACTTTTTATGAATGTAGTTATAATGTGACCACAGGG
>JBDGUQ010000045.1:1216-3698 GCA_042215785.1 Candidatus Aenigmatarchaeota archaeon | reverse complement strand
CGAATAGCCCTTCTTCACCATTCTTATTCAAATCTGGAAAAGACTCTTCAGAAAGATCATCGTATTCACACGCTGGTTCTCGGTGAATAGATCTATTTCCTTCATATTTTATTTTGCCTTTACCTGGACTTGGAGGTATATCGCCATTTCTTCCCATAAAATCACCATAAGAAATAAAATAAGAAAAACTTAAATAATTAACTCAAATCCGTGAGTAAATATCGAAGGATATTCATATCTTTTCCAAAGATTCTTCCATCTCTTTGATTTCACGCTTGAATTTCTTAATAGAATTGACAACATCTTCTTCATCCGAGTGAATTATATCCGAAACTTCCTTGACTATTTCTCTATCTTCCATACCCATCCCTCAAATTGTCCATAATTTCATCCAGCTTGTCCTTTTTTCCAACTCCCTGTCCAAGGTAATGGGAACCTCCTCCTTTGCCGTCAAGGCTTTCGCAAATTTCCCTTACCAAGGTCCCGGCATTCTCATCCCCGGAAGAGGAAATCAAAACATTAACCTTATCACCCTGAACTCCGAACAGTATCAATAATCTACCTTCCTCTGTCAATTCCTTCGAAACTTCCTTTATTACATCGGATCCTCCATGAATTTTTTCTATGAGAACACCGTCTTCTATTCTTTCTTCCAGTTCTCCAGCAAGATCTTCTCCCTTACTTTCTTTGGATTTCTTCAATTTCTTTCTCAATTCCTTCCACCTATCAAAGGTATTTCTGGCCTCCTCTACAATATGCTCCCTATCAGTATCCAGCACATCTTCCAGGTCTTCAACCAGAACAGACATTCTATTTCTATACTCATTGGCTTTATTCCCAGCAACAATAGTAACTCTCACAACACCATCCTGAATTCTCTCTGATCCCAAAACCACTATTTCACCTATCTCAGATGTGTTATCTAGATGTGTTCCTCCACATGCCTCAACATCTATATTGCCAACTTTGACAATTCTAATAGTCTTTCCAGGGACTGCGCCGCCGTGATAAATACCCATGCCATACTTCTTCTCAGCTTCGACCCTTGGCATTATTTCCTTTTCTATTTCCAAATCTTTTTTAACATATTCATTGCATTTCTCCTCGATTTTTTCCAAGGTATCTTCATCTAATGATTCATAGTGTGTTATATCCAAGTGAGATTTCTCCATCGTCTTGCTTGCACCCGCCTGCCAGACATGATTTCCCAAAACTTCTTTGCACGCAGCCGTTAGAACATGAACGGCGGTATGATGTATGGTCAACTGCTTCCTTCTTTTTTTATCCACTTTACCTTCAACTAATTGTCCCTTCTTAAATTCATTAGAATCATCTACTTTATGAGCTATCACATTTCCAAATTTCTGAACATCTGAAACATCTTTTCCGTTTAACTTTCCCTTATCAAAGATTTGACCACCTGACTCCGGATAGAATGAAGTTTTGTCCAAAATAACCCAATTATTTTCGATTCCCAAAATCTCCGCTTTAAAATTTAATTTGTCCTGATCTTTGTAGTAAAGCTTAATTGTCTCCGGATAATCGCCTTCAAGAGTTTCTTCTTCTTTATCTTCTTTTTTGTGCTCCTGAGATAAGATTGATTTTATATTGGGTATTTCAAAATCTATTTCTTTGTCCTGTTTTCTGGCCTGTTCCATCAAGAATTCGGGTTTAACTCCCTCACTTTCATATAATTCTATAATTTTATCCTTGGTGATTTCGCCGCTTTTGACTATATCTTCCGCTATTGATTTGGCTTTTTTCCTACTCTTTACGTATCTCTTTTCTTCCACATTCAATATTTTTTTCACATCCTCTATATTTTCGATGAGTTCCGGAAACATTGGCTTCAAGTATTTCGCATGCATCTCACATATCTCACCGAGATCTATATCCCAGCCCTCTTCTTTGATAAAGGTGAGAGCTCTTCTAAGCATAACTCTTAGATTGTAACCACCACCAACGTTACTGGGCAAAGACCCATCGCTTATTCCAAACAACAAAGCTCTTGTATGATCGGCTATGGAGTACATCTTGGCAATTCTTTTCACTTCCTCCTTCAACTTATCTACCTCTCTTCCCAGGTTATCAGCTATTTTCTTCCATTCTTCTTCTATATCCTCCGTTTCATCAGCATTGAGGTAAGGAGCATATTGCATGAAATCCTTGATACTATCCGCGGATAAACCGGTTATTTTCTTCAATTCCTTAACAACGGTAGGATATGTTGATTCGTAACTCGTAATACTGCCCTGGGAGAACCACACATTTCTCTCGTATCCGCCTCCCATGTCAAGGACCTTTATATCAAGATCTTTATAACCTGTTTCAGTTTGTTGATACTGCATATATACTTGATTTGCAAGTTCAGCACCACGCGAAAAGAACTCAATACACGGACCGAAATTACCACTACCGGCCCATATATCTTCATGCAAAATTATATCTTGCTTACCGCAAAGATTACAATGCCCCTATTGTT
>JBDGUQ010000045.1:0-1206 GCA_042215785.1 Candidatus Aenigmatarchaeota archaeon | reverse complement strand
CTTCGTTGAACCATTTGAATAGATCAAGGAGATATTGATTGAAATCGTAATCTTCAGATTTCTCGAATCTGTGTTGGCCTATCATAATGAAGGATGTGTTATGGGAGCCAGTTACTCCTACATTCTCTATATCGTTGAATCGCAAACAGGGTTGGGGAACTATTAATGGATTCTTTGGTGGTGGTGAGACACCGTTTACAACATAAGGTATGAAATCGTCTATCGAAGCTTCCACGAATTCTATATCGTCTCTCCACCTGGCCACCACAGGATACCTATCGATTTCCTCATATCCGGCGGAGCCCAGGATCTTGGAAAATTTATCCCATAATTCAATATAAGAATAGCTGTTTTTAGCGGGTGTTTTACCTATGAAATCATATCCTCCAATACATTTAGCATCTCCACACACTTTCCTGTCATCCTTGCTCCAGAAATATCTTCCACATTTTTCACACTTACACCTGGTAAATCCCAGACTTTCAATAGCTTTCACGGGATAGCTTTCCCTGGGTTTTTTCTGAAATTCCTTTTCATATTTTTTCTTCAGTTCTTTGGTGGATAGCATGCTTATTAATATAAGAATTATGTTTAAATAAATTTTAAGGTAGATGAGATGAAAGAAAGAACAATAATACAAAGGGACGGTGAAACTCTGTTGAATATAAGGGTGAAGCCTAATTCCAACTGTTTTGAAATTTTGGGAATAAATGAATGGGATAATAGGCTCCATATAAAATTGAAATCACCTGCAAAGGATAATCAAGCAAATAAAGAATTACTGAAAGAAATGAAGGAAATTCTAGATGAAGAAGTTAAATTATTCTCGGGCAAAACATCACGGAAGAAAACTATATTGATAAGAAATATTGGTGAGGAAAATATCAAAGACAAACTAAATATTTAATCGTTTAAATCATCTATTATACCTAGAACTCCTTCCAGTGAACTGATTTTATAATCGGGTTCGAATTCTTCAGGCATTTTTATTTCTTCCTCTTCAAAGTACTCCTCTATTTTTTCAAATTCTTCCATTTTCAGAAAAGCCGTTAGAAGGCCGAAACCATTCGCAGGAGCAATATCATTCATAAAGTCCTCGACCAAGAGTACCTGAAATGGTTTCAAATCCATAATTTCGCATACTTTCTTGTAAAAATTTTCGAACGGTTTTTCAACCTTCATTCTTTCTCCAACGAAAACGTAATC
>JBDGUQ010000113.1:0-3776 GCA_042215785.1 Candidatus Aenigmatarchaeota archaeon | reverse complement strand
CTTCAGAAAAATTATAATATTTCGTGAGATTGGAATTAACTCTCGATATTTTCTCCTTGTTATCCACTAAAGTTTTTATTAAATCTGGTCCCTCCTCTTCATCTATAGTATTCTCAAGTGTTTCTTTGATTTCTTTAATTTCATCTTTAATGGGTAAATCAATATGATCTACGGTTTTATTAACTTCCTTAATTTTTGTATATAGTCCATTTCTCTTCTCTCTTAAAATCTCAAGGATTTCAGTAAGTGATTGAGAAACACGTTGGTCCCATATATCATCGATTATTTCTTTTGCTTCATGTAATGTTTCCTGATCAATATCTTTGAAATCGTCTATTTCACATTTTTTAAAATTACGAGAGTTGGGAACTATATTCCTTAAATTTTTATTGGTATAATCAACATATGTCTCTTCTTGATATCTAATTTGGATTAAATTTGCCCTCAGGGCCACAGCTGTTAAAAATTGAATGACATTTTTATCCCAACCATATGGAATCATTTGAAGGTGTTCCAATACTTCTTTCCCCATAAGTTGTCTTGCACTGTTTCTTTCTATAAAGTCAAGGAGCTCTCTAATTGCAACTGAATTGGGATTTATTTCACCTTTCTGATTTAATAAATCAAGTTTACTGCAAACATCCGGTAACTTACCTTCCTTTAAGATGTTTTCGATATCCTTGTTTGATACTCTCGCCTGTCCAATATTAAATTTAGAATATATATCATTGATAACATCATTCATGTAATTTTGAAATGCTTTCTGAGGTTTCTGTCCTATTACTTCACTTCTTTCTCCTTGATAGAGAAATGTACCATTTAAAAAAGATTCTTTAAGGGTATCAATTATTTCTTGGTGTTTCTCATTTTTTTGTTCTTTTTTTCTTCTTATTGCTTCTCTAGCATCTCTACTAAGTTCTTCACTTCTATTTTTTTCTGCAAGTAATTTTTCTAGTCTTAGATACTGTTTAATCAAGTCTATTAATTCTTCATTATTTTCTGAAATCCAATAAATCTTTTTTTCTTCTGTTACACTACTTTCTTCATAATGCGTTAGCTCGTTTTCGGAAAATGATTGTTCTATGGGTGTTATAGCTTCAAGAATAATTTCACTTGTATTGCCTCCAGATTTTAGATTTTCCCCATCGGCATTGAGATCGAATTTAAATACCGATCCTTTGTATGATACTTGTGCAAGATCCATCACTTGTTTTACATATTCCTTTGCCTTTCGCCTAATTTCACCACTTCTTATGTTTATACTCTCTAATTGGTCTACAATATCCATTTCTGTAGGAGTAAGATATCTATATTCACCTGTTTGTTTCTCTATATATTTTGCTGATTCAAGTTCACTTAACACTTTCTTTATTTCTCCTTGTTGTTCTCTTTTATTGTCGTCTATATTGGACATCAGAGCAACAGTAACGTTTTCCTTGGTATTGGGAACCCATTGTAGTTGTTGTAATAAATATAAAACTTTCAAAACTTTTTTACCTTCTTCAGTTTTTTTCTCTAATTCCACGTCCTCAATTCTCCGAACTACTTCATCTGGTAAATCTGTTTTAATCTGGTCGAATATTATATCCAGCGTAATTGTAGAACTAATGTCTTCTTCTAATAAATTTTCCTGTATAGAATTTTGAACTATTTTTATCATATTACGTTCACGTCCTGTAATCTGCTTTGCTGTCGTACTAATACCACCTGATGATCTAATATTTCCCAATATTTCAGGTATTAAATCAAGCTGATATGGTAGAAAGGGATACGTAATCGAGAAGGAATCCTGATCGAGTTTTTCTAGATGTCTATCCGCCTCTATTCGAAATTTATTCCTCAATGTACCACTTTTTTCTGAATATAAACCATCGAGTTCTTTCTGGGCTTCTACTTTTTTGTCTAATATCCTTTCATTAACAACTTTACGAATATTGGTGGAGTCCAAATTAATCTTCGTTTCAAACCTATCTGAAATTTTCTTGAAAATGTCCTTTTTCCTTTTAACTCCAGATATAATATCACTGAGCTTGCTTTGGGCTGTAACTATAATCCATATATTACCATTGCCCTTCTCTCCGAATTGTTCAACTATACTCTGTAATTCCTGAAGTTTATCATCATCAGCACCAACATATTGACCTACTTCATCCATTATTAAAGTAAATCTGTCTTGGTCTGATGATTCTACCCTGTTCGTTATTATTTCTGCCAAATCTTCAGGAGTGAGTGATCTATCATTTTTGAAACCATCTATTGTATCCTTTGCATCCTCCTTGTTATCTTCTACATCTATTTCAACCAACGCTTTTTTAATATTTCCAGCTACGCTTAAGGTATTATTACGCTGATCTTTCCATTCTTTATCGCTAATTCCTTTTATACAAGATTTAAATTCATCAAATTTGTTTCTTTCCTTTAATTCTCTCTCTAGTAAAGCTATCCACGGAATTTTACTATATCCTTGTTGTTCATTAATTTTCCTAAAAACTATTTCAGTGATTGTTGTTCCTTTATTAGATTTCCCACTATGCAATTGGTCTTCCTGGGACTTGATATCAAACATCAGAACTTGTGTATTAATATCTTTAACAGTTTTTCTAATATTTGCCTCTAAAAATGAATCTTCCACCTTTTCTAAAAACCTTTCAGAGGAAAATTTTTGACCCAACTCTTTATTCTCAAGGAGATATCCCAAATTCTTAACTAATTGACTCTTGCCAGATCCAAAAAACCCAGAAACCCAGACACCTATATCTTGAGTTTCCTGTCCGAATGTTTCATAGTATTTTTCAAAGAAATTTTCATATTGCTTTTCAAGCTCATCAGTAAGTACATATTCAGACAGTTCCTGAGCAACTTCTTTAACCTTTCTATCTTCTACCTTTATAATGCCATTTATATTTCTCGTAATATCTTGTTTGAATATATTTCTTATTTTCATTTTATCACCCATAAATTTTAACTCTATAATCTCCAGTTGTTGATGAACGGTTCAAAAATTTAAGTTTTTGCCCTTCTCTCTTTCCTGGATAGAAAATCATAGTAGGATTTTCTAATTTATTTTCAATTTTTGCTGTTATGGAATGTATTCTTAGAAATGGATAAATCGCTCCACATCTATAAATTAGAGTTATTCCATTCTCCAAGTTCTTATCGTTCTCAATTATTTTTTTAGAAATATAATCTAAAAGTGGATCATGCGCATCTTCGATTAATTCGGCCGAATCTTCCTTCTCCCTTGAATAAATGAACTCTAATCCATCTTCTGAGAGTTCTTCTAAAGCTTCAAAAATTAAATCAAACATTGAAAGTTCACAAACTTCATAGTTATCCTTCAACTTTTTTGCTAAACGCTTAACTTCTTTAATTACTTCTTTTTCTTTGTTAGGCTCATATATGAAAAGTCCAGTTTTCTCATCAGCCAAATTGTTAAAATTTTCGTAATTATTCTCCAATTCCTTTCTGAGATTTTCGAATCTTTTTTCAAGTGATTTCATTTACATAATCCCTCAAATTTTCAAATTTAAGTTTTATATTTGTAATATCACCTGCAGTTTCATAATCTATATAACCCCTTCTACTTCCTTCTGAAAGAGTGGTATTGATTTCGTCTTCTTCAAGTAAAAATAATTTCCAATCTTTACTTTCCAATATATCACTAATATCTTTTCCTTCATCATGTAAATAATACAAAATATAAAAAAAGGCATCCAAAGGTTGGTGATAATCAGCAAATTCTTTTTTACTTGATCCCTTTAAAACACCAAAATCTT
>JBDGUQ010000016.1:2478-3764 GCA_042215785.1 Candidatus Aenigmatarchaeota archaeon | reverse complement strand
TACAAGACCATAGGACTTCCAATAAATAGATTGAAAAAAGAAATGAAAGAAAAATTCGAAGGAAAAGAATATCTGGAATTGGACCTGGAAGCCGGAGAAAAAGGTTATAATGAAGTGGAGAAAGAAGTAGGCTTAGGTGAAAGTAATAATGATAATTTGAAAACATCAACAGGCTCCGAAGGAATTGCCGAGGGTGCCCTGGATTCTGGAATAGACTGCTACTTCGCATACCCAATGACACCTGCAACTCCTATCTTGCACATCTTGGCAGGGAAGCAGTTTGATGAAAACATGTTAGTTTTCCAGCCCGAGAACGAGCTGGGTGCGATCAACATGGGACTGGGTGCAGCCCACGCAGGGGCGAAAGCAATGGTAGGAACTTCAGGTGGTGGATACGATCTAATGCAGGAATCCATGTCCATGCAGGGAATAGCCGAAATTCCTATAGTAGTATATCTTGCACAGAGACCTGGTCCTGGATCAGGAGTCCCAACTTACTCAACTCAGGGCGATCTGGATATAGCAGTCAAAGGTGGTCATGGAGAATATCCAAGAGTTACAGTGGCTCCAGGAGATGCCAAAGAATCGAGGAGACTTGCGAATGAAGCCTTCTATTTTGCAGAGAAATTCAGAATTCTATCAGTTCTGCTGGGAGATAAACACGTTGCTGAATCCGAATACGCATTCGAGGAGTTCGAAGATACTTTGGAAGTGAAAAGAAATATAGAAGATCAAGAAGGGGGAGAATTCAAAAATTACAAAATAACTGATAATGGCAACAGTCCTAGATCTGTATCTGGACTGACAACAGTAAAATCCAGCTCATATGAACACGATGAAATGGGAATAACCACAGAAGAAATAGAAATGGTAAATGAAATGAATGACAAAAGGTTAAGGAAAACGGAATTGCTGAAGGAAGAAGTTGGAAAATTTGAAATGTACAAGGTCCATGGTAATGAAAACAGTGATATCACTGTAGTTGGATGGGGTTCCACAAAGGGAGCTATTCTAGATGCCATAGAAAATTTAGATGTAAAATTCCTCCAAATACTGTATTTAAGACCATTCCCAGAAGAAGTCGGAAAAATTTTGGAGGAGTCTAGGAAACTAATATTAGTTGAAAACAATTCGTCTGGGCTTCTAGGAAATCTAATAGCTGAAAAAACTGGAGTGACTATACCAGAAGACAATAAAATACTTAGATATGATGGAAGGCCGTTTGAATCGGATACTCTTAGAGAAAATATTGAGGAAAAAATGAGATGAGGTGCTGAAAATGACAG
>JBDGUQ010000016.1:0-2468 GCA_042215785.1 Candidatus Aenigmatarchaeota archaeon | reverse complement strand
CGAAACCAAACTTTCAACAGGAGCTGAGACAACTTGGTGTCCTGGTTGTTATAATTTTATGTTACTCAATTCTGTGAAATCCGCCATAAAGGATGTTATGAAAGAAGAGGGTGTGGGGCAGGAAGAATTCGCTATGGCAGCTGGTATTGGTTGTCATGGCAAGATGTTCGACTACTTGAACTTGGGAGGAGTCTATTCGCTACATGGAAGAACTATACCAACATGTGTGGGGATGAAACTTGCAAATCCTAATCTCAAAGTACTTGGATTCGGTGGAGACGGTGATACATATGCAGAAGGTATCTCACATTTCATACATGCTGCGCGATATAATGTAGATATGACTATGGTGGTCCATAATAATCAGGTCTTCGCTCTGACAACAGGTCAGGGAACACCAACATCTGAAAGGGGATACAAAAGCAAAGCACAGCCACATGGAGTAGTCCATAAACCATTAAATCCTTTGAAAATGGCTATAGATGCAGGAGCTACATTTGTTGCAAGAGCTTATCCTAAAGACATGAAACAAACTGAAGAGATACTGAAAAGGGCTATAGAACACAAAGGATTCTCACTAGTAGATGTTGTATTGCCGTGCCTAGCTTACCACGAGGATAGGGAATTCCTGGAAGAAAATATGTACGATCTAGAAAATCACGATGAAACGGATAGAAAAGCTGCCTGGGAAAAGGCCAGTGAATGGGATTACAACATTGATAATGAAAAAATACCTGTAGGAATACTATACAGGGTAAAAGAAAAGACATTGGAAGAGAAATTTCCACAGCTGCAAGAACTACAGGAAGAAAGCAAAGGATGGTTTCAGGTAGATAGGTAAATATTTCAATTTGCCTTTTCTTATTTAGCAATCCCTTTAGGATAACATAAGATATTTGTCTGTGATGTCTCCGATTCTTCACACTTATAATTGTATGGCACTTCGTTATTCCTGAATTCTCCGATTTTACCTTTGTATACATATTCTCTTTCTTTATCATCCCAACAACCAGGACAATCTACTGCAACAAGTTTATACTTCCCTGGATTTTCTCCTTCCAAATAATTTTCTACTCCATAATTCCAGCAATTTTTGAAAGTAAAATCTTCGCCTTTTTCTTGCAATGAAAACTGACATAATCTCCAAAGCTCAACGGTGCCCGAAAGAAAGGGAGCCTTTGTATTATAATAAGCTTCCCATATATCAGAAGAATCGGCATTATTCAAATCATTTATATTACCTACCCATTTGTTGAACCCACTCCTTAGACTCCCCTGTCTGAGCAAATTTTTGGGCTCAAGCGATTTTCCTGTCTCAACGAATTCCGTGATTAGGGGAACCAGAGCCAAGAATACAACTATAGCTATCGAAAGGAGTATCAAGATCCTTGAAGGTAATTCAACACCCTTTCTGAACATTACCATAAAAATTAATTACATTGGTTCCCTTATAAAAATTCAAAAATTAGAATAATTATAAAAACACAAATCAAATAAATAACTGTAAAGAATCAATTGACTGATAAAATGAAGATGTACAAAATTACTGAAGAGGGAAAGAAGTATCTAGAGGAAGGATTACCGGAGAAGCAGCTAGTAAATTTACTTGAAGAAGCTGGAAGTCTTTCGAACAAGGAAATAAAGGAAAGTATAGAAAACTCATCTATAGCGATGAACTGGTGTTTTAAAAATAACCTAATAGAAATGGAAGATGGTGAAGTGACGCTGAAGAAAAAACCTGAAGAATTTCAAATGGAAAAGGAACTGAAGAAGGTAAATGATGGAAAAGAGATAGAAGAAGAAAACCTTGAGAAATTAAAGGACAGACAACTAGTAGAAGAAATACGTGAAGATGTGATAAAGAAAGCGCGAAAGCAGCTAGAAAGGAGGGAAATTTCCAGTCTAACTCCCGAATTGATCAAAAGTGGTCTCTGGAAAGAAGCCAAGTTCAAGAAATACAACATAGAGAAAACAGGTAAACCCGAAAGTCCGGGTAGAAAACATATCTTATCATATTATGCACAGAAAATAAGGAGGATCTTTCTTGAGATGGGTTTCGAGGAGAGGAAAGGTCCTTTGGTCGAGTCAAGTTTCTGGAATTTTGATGCGTTGTACCAGCCACAGGACCATCCTGCGAGGGAACTTGCGGATACTTTCTTTATGCAAAAACCAGAAAAAACAAAATTACCCAACAAAAAAATAGTCAATTCAGTAAAACAAATACACGAAAGAGGAGACGAAGAATCAACCGGTTGGGGATACGAATGGGAGAAAGAAATAGCCAAAAAACCAATTTTGAGGACACACACAACAGCAGTAAGTGCAAGGAGTTTGAAGGACATAGAACCACCAGCCAAGATATTTTCAATAGGAAGAGTTTTTAGAAATGAAACGATAGACTATTCGCATCTACCGGAATTTACACAAATAGAGGGAATTGTTGTAGATAAATCAGTTTCCTTCGATAA
>JBDGUQ010000013.1:0-3805 GCA_042215785.1 Candidatus Aenigmatarchaeota archaeon | reverse complement strand
CAGCCGCCAAATAATGTCTAATAGTCTTATTCCTTGTAGTAATGGACCATTCTGATATTTCTGGATGTTTCTCTTCTTTATCATTTAAATATTCCTCAACATCATTTTTTGTTACTGTTAGATGGCCTTTCAAATATAGATTAAATAAAAGTTCAGTTGTTATGTCATATACCAAATTATCACTTTTAGCAAAATAATAGAACATCACAGCTTCAATAGTTTGTGGAGGCAAATCACTCTCAATTAATTCAATTAAAGGCCAAGGATCCTGCCTAAGATATCTTTTTCGAGTTATAAAAAATATCTTTTCAATCGATCCTTCACTTTCCTTATTGAGTGGGTTTTTCTTAAGTAGAACTTCCTTGACCCTTTTTTCATCTTTCAATTCAGAATAGAGTCTAAGAATTCTTTTACTTTCATCTATGAGAGAACCTGTATTATGTATATTAGCTGTATATTTCTTTTTATTGTCTTTCATAATATCCCTCTCTAAATTTTTCTTGTTTTAATCCCGCCAAAGTAACTTCACATAGTTTTTCCACCTTTTCTCTTAGCGCTTCCTTTTCTGTATCATTAGATGGTTCAGGTATAGATCCAAGTTTAACCATTGGTTTATCACTTTCTAGAAATCTTTCAGATATTTCTATCTCAGGAAGGGGAACATTAAGTATATCAAACTCGATACTCCCTTCTTTGATTAATGATTCAATCTGCTTTTCTACATATGATCCTAGATTAAACAGAGTAAATATATTTTGGTCTCCAATTATATCCATTTCTTTCTCAGAAATTGTTGCCTTTATTGTTTCATGTAACATTAAAAGGCGATTATTGCTACCAATACGAGAGATTTTATCCAATCCATTATCACTAAATAATTTACTGAGAATTAAATCACTTTTTTCCATTTCCCTGTAAACAGCTATTCTTAATTTAATGATGTAATCAAATACCATATATAAATATAATCATAATGATTTTTAAACTTGGTCCCATAAAAAGGTCCAAATTTTATGATATGATTTAATCTTTTTTTATTTCAGCAAAAATAAGCCAATTTTATTATTAACTAAATGAAAAATACTTATATCTATAAAGAAACTTTCTGTATTATGTCCAAGGTTCCCCGCGTTAAATATTTACTTGAAAATCAGGGAATAACTCTACCTGAACAGTTTCTAGAAGATGATTTTATTTTAGATATTGAAAATGCCATTAGTACTAGAAGTGCAGCTCAAGTATCGTTATTTTTCCGGAAAGTGGCAAGGGAGGGGCTAGACAAAAAATTAGATACAGAAACCATGGAAAAATTTTTCTCATATTTAAAGGATATAAGTAAGGAGAAATCAGAATTATTTACTAAGGATGATGAAAAAATAATAAAAATTTTAAATTCATCACCCGAACCCATTGTTCACAAAACATTGGAAATGTCGGGACCTTTGTATTACATTCTTCAAATACTCCAAGAAATTGAAGAAAATGAAGATTTGCCTGAAAGGATTTCAATGACTACAATGCTCTGGATATTTGTAAATATGTATGAAATTATAACTTATCACTTGGACAGAAACTTGTTGAATTATTTAGAAAATTTGGATAAAAAAACTCATCAAAAATTACTAAACAAAGGACATATTAAACGATTTATTGAAAGGGTCGATAGAGATGGATCCAATCACGCCACTGCAGGACTCATTAACGGTTGTTTAAGTTCAGTTATTGATTCTTTGTCTCAAGACAACAGTTCATTAATAGGAAGTGAAACTAAAATGATTAGAGACAAAATCTCTCATGCAAATTTATTTTATGATAAAGAAAAAGAAGAAGTAGTTATATTGGATGGTCCAAAAAAATATAGTAATGAAGAGTTTAAGGAGGAATTCCAAAAAATGCTAATATTTGTCACAAAGTGGATTGAATATACAAGTAATATGGATACATCGAAAATAAAATCTGGACTAAAGGAAATATTTAATAATTTAGCAGATATGATGAAGAGAGAAAAAAAACTCAAAACAGAGAAAAATTTTGCAGAACATGTTATAAAATGGGAAAGGGAGGCAGGAATTATTGATTCAAAAGATTAATTTTCATTTTCTTCTATTTCACTTAATAAGGAATATAGGTTTGAAGGAAAATAACTACTTAGGATTTGTTTAAGTAATTCTTGAGGGAAATCTCCATGACGATAAAAATCATTTATCAAAGTATCTTGTGAGTCATAGAAACTATCTAAAACAGCCAATAGGTTTTTCATATATGTAAGAATTAACATCCTTTTAGATATATCATAATAGGGATCTTTTATGTTTTCCCATATTTTATCAAAATCTTCATATTGTTCAACGTATTCTTTACTCCCATCTTTTACATTATCATCTTCGAAAATTTCTTCAAAGGCCTCCATAAAGGGCCCATAATCCTTTATCCATATTTTATCCATGTCGGATATTGCTCCATATAGACTGTCGAAAACATCTCTAACTGGTTTACTTTTTTTCTTTCTAATTTCTCTTATTTTATTATGAATTTCCTTTTTTCTTTTTCTTTCTTCAATAAATTCTTTTTCAATAGATTCATCTATTGGATTATCTTTAAGATCTATATACATACCTTCACCAAGTTTCCTTTTTTCAAAATCTGGCAAATATTTCTCTTTAATTAATTTGGAATCCAACAAATTGGCATCAGATATTTCCAATATATGATAAATTAAACCAAATATTTCATTTAATTTTTCTTCATTATAATCTTCTATATTGTTGAGTATTTTGGAATGTTTTTCACAAGCTTCCCACTTATTGAGTTCTGCAATTCTTTCTCCACATGCCCTGCATAGTCTATGAACTTCAAATGGGATTTCTACTCCCAAATCCCTTAATATATTAATAAAATTTACATAGATTTTTTCGAACAACTTCTTGTTTTCTTTATTCTCCTTTTCAAGTTCTTCGGCCTTTTTTCTTTTATCATCTTTCTCCCTATGACTTAGTATATTCCTTTTTTTATTGATTTCATTCAAATTTTTGAGTTTTTCATCATCCAATGAATTCGTTTTACTTAAAAATTCCAATAATTTGGGAAAATTTATTCTATCTTCTTCGCCTTTTATCCTTTCTTTAACCTCCTCTTCATTTATTCCAGAAGTTTTAGAATAAAATCCAAGCATTTCATCAGTTAAGAAGAGTGATCTCATTTTGAAAAGAGCAGGACCAAATTCATTATTTTCTATATTTTTTCTTATTTTCCTTATTCTATTTTTCATAAAAATCAATTGTTTCTTTTCCTATTTATTATTAAAATTATGTAGATTATGGTTGAAAAAGCAGAAATAGTTGATATATTATCCTATTAGTGAGTAAATGTTTTTCTAAGAAATATTTTTTAAAAATTTTTAAAAGACCAAATTATAAAGAAATAGGGGATATAATGATGAAGAAAGTCATAAACCTTATCAAGAAAGAATGGAAACCTGAAAAGTGTTTCAAAGAAGAAGGAGGACATGATGATTTCAAGAAAGATCTCGAATCGTTCCTTGAAGAAAAAATAGAAGATTATGTTAATATAGAGTCCAAGAAAGATAGAGTCGATATACAAATAGGGAAGAATATAGCGGTGGAAGTAAAGAGGAAAATGGATAATGCAAATATGGTAAAAACAGCCTTCAGTGATGTCAGTGAATATAATGAAGACTACTCTGGTATTGTAGTTGTAATTTGTGGTGGTAAAAAGATGTATGTTAAAAGATTAAAGAAAAGAATAGACAACGAGATTCAAACACAGAACCCAATCGAAGTTATCT
>JBDGUQ010000053.1:0-3845 GCA_042215785.1 Candidatus Aenigmatarchaeota archaeon | reverse complement strand
CTTTGTTCAAAACTTAACGCACCCACTGTTGTGGACCACCCTTCACTTTCATGTTCTTTGGTGCCTGCCAAAAGAGCCTTTTGGGTTTGAAGCATAACGTCTACATCTGTAAATGTGATAAGATCTGGATAATTTTTATACTGGTCTTCATATTCGTACGTTTCAAACCCATTTCCCTTGTCATTGAAAGTAATACAGTTCTCCGTCTCCTCAACTAATACACAATTTTCACCATTCCATCTATGTTTTTCCGGGCAACATATCTTTTTATCCTGATGAAACCTCATAGTTCGGGTATTGCACTTAAGAGAACCCCTACAAGAATCATCATCATAGCAGGAATCCCCAATGTTGGATTTTCTGACCAGAGCATTCTTTATAACACTGATTATTTCTTCGGTATTACCTTCAATAAAATCGAGTTTCAAACTTATGGGACTTCCTCCATAGTAATTTTCACATAAATTTATGAATCCCGGACACTGTATGCCCCTAAATCCTACATCGAACCCATTTCTCCTTAAATTCTTAAGGAGGTTTAGTGCGAACTCCCTTCCATATTCATCTCCTTTAATGAAATAAATATTATTTGAATCAGACCTTTCCAGAGAAATAGTTATATGGGTTTCCTGTGGTCCATCTGTCCAGAAAGGAAATTCTCGGGGAACATTAGTATCTTCTTTATATCTGCACTTTACTTCATCTCTTATTTTGAACTCTTCGACTTTTCCAGAAAGTTCATTCTCCAATTGTTTTCCAATATAATACGCTACTTCCCTATCCTCACCACAGGACGGATGAAAGGCTATATGAATGTTACTTGCATTCGCGTAGGATACTGTAAATATTAAATAAAATAGAAATATCATCCCGGATATAATCAAAATGGCTCCTTTACTCAAATAGGACACCTAATTTTATTATTTGATTCTTTATTTGATAAATATGAGTAGTGAAAGGTTTCCGAATTCATTAAAATATAAAAATTTATTCCTTCAAATTCTTACCCATGACACAGAAAGTAGAAATTTCCAAGAATATTTTAGAAGAAATACACAGAGAAGCCGTTGACAACAAGAAGAAAAATATGGAAACTAAGGGCTACCTTTTTGGGCAATACAAAAAAGATGAGGATTCTATCGAAGTAATATCCAAACATGAATTGGGTCCTGTAAGAAACTATTCTGGTGGCGCGTTTATAGATGATTTAGTCAATATTTTCAGAGGGTGCAAAATCCATGATGAAGGTAGAGAATTCATAGATAACGTAAAGGAAGAAAGTGGTGGAATTTTTTACAGTACCAAGCTTAGTGAAACGGAAGAAAGTGGTTTACTTGAAATGGATCTAATAAGCTACAGAATTGCTCCCACGTTTCGATTATTCGACCACGGAGCATTCATTACATACTCGTCAGAGGAAGACAGGATCAAAGGTTACAATGAAATTGGAAACGAAATCAAGATTGAAACTCTGGAATAAGGGAAACATGTTAATTTGGACTGGATTTTAGAAATAATAAATTTTAAGTTCTATAAGATTATAAGATTAGATATGAAATTGTTATTCTTAACCGGAGGTTTTCATCCCGAACTTCCCCTGTATGAAATTGCCTCTCTGGGAGTTGATGTTATAGAAGTGAATCAGAATCTGGTATATGGCAAACACGATAGATGGAGAGATCTCAAACGGTTGGGATATACACACAAAATATTCGAATTCCTTGGTTCATTTACTTATGATAGTGAAGAGCTGCCCTTTGATCCAACTGATGTGATAGAAGAAAGTTATGCCGTAAGGACTAAAAATATTTGTTGTAAGAAAAATTTTGGGAAAATCAAGGAAAGTTTGGAAGACCTTGTGTGGAATAATCTAGAAAACCCTGATGTAGATCTAGATTACCCTGATATATCCATATATTTCTTCCTCCTAGAAGACAAAATATTCTGCGGGAAATTACTACATGAAATAGATTCTGCCAATTTTACCAAGAGAAAGGTAGAAAATAGACCATTTTTCTACCCGATTTCTCTACACCCCAGGGAAAGCAGGGTTCTTGTGAATCTCTCCAAAATAAAACCCGGAGAGAAATTATTGGACCCATTCTGTGGAACAGGAGGCATTCTTTTGGAGAGTTCTCTGATTGGCTGTGAAACATACGGAAGTGATTTCGTGGAAGAAATGGTTGAAGGTTCCGGAATGAATCTAGCCTACTTCAACACTAATGCGGAAATTAGGACACTGGATGTAAAAGACTTAAAGAAAAAATGGAGCGATGTGGAACCATTTGAAGCCATCGTAACTGATCCCCCTTATGGAACCTCGAGTAAGGTCGGTGGGGAAAATATTAAACAGCTTTACGAAAATGCATTAAGTGAAATATCAAAAGTACTGGTAAAAGATGGAAAATGCGTCATATGTGCACCGAAAAAAATAGAAATGAAAAAATTGATACCTGAAAGTCTTGAATTAGAAGAAATCTTCGAAGAAAAAGTTCACGGATCACTGACAAGGAAAATATTCGTGATGAGTAAAATTAACTAAATTATTTTAAACTCTCTCCTAAAATTATACATATGAAAATTGTATTTCTCGGAACTGCAAGTGGAATTCCCACCAAAAGGAGGAGTCATCCAGCAATTTGGGTACAATATCGCGGAGACGTTCTCTTATGGGACTGTGGGGAAGGAACGCAGAGACAAATCTTAAAGGCCGGCTTGAACTTCATGAAAATAGACAAGATATTTATTTCTCACTGGCACGCGGATCATTTTGCAGGTTTAATGGGTTTGATAGAAACATTTAATCTAGAGAGTAGGAAGAAGAAATTGGAAATATATGGTCCTGAGGCTTCTAAATTTACAGAAATTATGGAAGAACTGAGTCACTGGAACTTTGGCTTTGACGTGGAACCCGTGGATCTTAATTTCGAGGGAGATGAAATAGATGAAATCTATAAAACAGAAAAATATTCTGTCTTCTCTACACCGGTAGAACACAGCGTTCCTGCAGTTGGGTTCTGCTTCAAAGAAAATGACAGATGGAACATAGATACCGAGAAAGCGGGAAAAAAAGGTCTGAAACCTGGCCCAAAGATGAAGGAATTAAAGAAAAATGGAGAGATAGAATTCAAGGGAGAAATCATAAAACTTGAGAGTGTGGCTGAAAAAACGATTGGAAAAAAAGTGGTTTACTCGGGAGATACCAAACCATGTGATAATATAGAAAAGATATCAAAAGATGCAGATGTATTGATTCATGACGGAACATTTATAGAAGGTAAAACTGAGAGGCATAGTAGCGTTGATGAAGCTGCAAGAATAGCAAAAAGGGCTAATGTAAAGAAGTTGATACTGACACATTTCAGCAGGAGATATATCGGTTCGGATCTGGACGATATGTTAGAAAAGGCAAAAGAAGAGTTTGAAAACGTTGAATTGGCCGAAGATTTCCTTGAAATTGAGATTTAAATACGAAGGTGATATCCAATGAAAGTTAATGGTAAACATTATAGAACTGTATGGATGGAAGATGATAAGGTTAAGATGATAGAGCAGAGAAACCTTCCGGACTCTTTTGATATAATCGAATTAAAAAATGTGAAAGAGGTTGCGGATGCAATATCGAGGATGAGTGTTAGGGGTGCCGGTGCAATTGGCGGAACCGCCGGATACGGTATGGCAGTTGCAGCTTTAAACGCAAACAAGTCCAATTTCGATGAAGATATGGAAAGAGCGAAGGAAATTCTCGATAAATCAAGGCCTACTGCCCAAAATCTATTCTACGCTACAAAAAATATTTATGAAAAAATAAAAAAAGCTGATTCTGTGGATGAAAAAATAACAAA
>JBDGUQ010000154.1:0-3860 GCA_042215785.1 Candidatus Aenigmatarchaeota archaeon | reverse complement strand
GCCTGTAAAATTTATCTTGCCTGGAACTGACCACTCTTGAATTGTATCTTTAAAATCATCTATTATTCTTTTACATTCCTCAAAGGACAACTCATCTGTTTTTGATAATTTGTCAATATAACAGTGAGAACAATTTTCCCCACATCTATTGGTCAAATGCCATTGTAAAGTAAATTTTTCCGTATTATTCCACTCACTGCAAGAATTTATCATCATATATTAATTCACTTGAATTTCCTTAAATTTAAGTATAACCAAAGTTACAGTTTATCGTCTAGAAACTTCAAGGAATATAGGAAGGGTGTGTCCATAACAGCTATAACTAACTTTATCAAATATTGGCCTATTATTAAGGGTACTATGGGCATTACTCCATAAAAACTTATCGAAATGAATATTATCGTGTCCAGAAACTGAGAACTTGTAGTGGATGCAATATTTCTGATCCAAAGATGTTCGTTACCAGTTATCCTCTTGATTTTGTGAAATACAAAAACATCCCAATTTTGTGATACTAAATAAGCAATCAAACTGGCCAAAACAATCCTCCAAGTTAATCCCAATGTCTTAACAAATGCTTCCTGTCCTCCCCAAAAAGATGCCGAGGGCCAAACTATGGCTATTTCTATTGTAATTATTAATAAAATAGAGGCTAGAAAACCGGACCATACAGCCTCTTTGGCATTCTTTTTTCCATAGAATTCTGATAAAATATCCGTCAGTAAAAACGAAGTAGCATAAACTATAACACCAGCTGGAACTGTAAATTTCCAAAAAACAACAACTTTATTAGCTAATATCTGAGATGTAACCACTAAACCCGCAAAAGTCCCTATTATTATTCCTCTGCCGTACTTTTTGCCAATAAAGGCCACGAAAGTAGAGGCACCCAAAGTCAAACCAATCCACAAAATTATCATTTCTAACATATAAAATACCTTAAAACGCCTTTATTGATCAATATAATCATTAGACTAAATATTGTGCCTTCTCTATAAAACTATAATTATTGATTATTCATTCTCTTTAAAAAGCTTGCGGTCAAATAATATATAGAAGTGAAGATCAAAGGTCGATTCTATCTCATTAAGGTGTATGGACATGCGACCGCTCTATACCATAAGGTATAAAATGTCGTTATGTAAGACGGATTGTAAAACACACGGGAGAACTCCGCGAGCCGCACCGTTTGGATAAGATGAGGGTGAGTAAGATAGCCCAGACCTGATCAATTTCACTTTTTTGTTTCTCTTAGAGGTGGAAAATATTGAAATTTCATATGAAAACAATATAGAACGTAGAATAGGGGTTATGGAAAACGAACATAGATTATTTCTCAGGATAGATGGAAAATATAAAACCATATCTAAAACTTCAGTTTTCGGAACGCATTTGAGGGATATCAATAATGAAGAAAGGGAATACATCATGAAAACAAATTTATTTGACTAATTTGAAAAAGTTTTTAACTGCAAAAATTAAATCAAAGTTAATGCTTAGAAAGACATTTCTACACATACCTGGCATAGGAGAGAAAACAGAACAGAAAATCTGGAGTAATGAAATATATACCTGGAACGATTTTCTTAACCTAAAACATACACTGAACATGGGTTCGAGTAAGCTTCAGAGAATTGAAGATTATGTGAAAAGGTCTATTCAGTCTCATAAGGAAAATGATTATCAGTTCTTGCTATCAAACTTTCCCAACAATATTCATTGGAGGTCATACAATGATCTCAGAGATAAATGCTGTTTCTTAGATATAGAAACCACTGGTTTAGATTCCAAGAGAAATGATCTAACCGTCATAGGCTTATATGATGGTATTGAAAGTAAATTTTTTATCCGTGGAAAAAATCTTGGGGAGTTTCGAGATGAGATTCAAAAATACGATTTAGTAGTAACGTTCAATGGTAAGCGTTTTGACGTTCCCTTCATTCAAGAAAAATTCGCAAATCTTGACTTCAACATGTTCCATATCGACTTGATGTATGAACTGAAAAAATTAGGATATTCCGGAGGTTTGAAGAAGATAGAAAAAAATCTCGGTATCAAGAGGGCAGAAAATGTGGATGAGGTGGACGGTAGAGAAGCAGTGAGGTTGTGGAAGAAATATATGAAGGGAAATGATAACGCTCTAGATACGCTTATAGATTATAACAGGGAGGATATTGTCAATCTGAAGGAGATTATGGAATTTACATATGATAAATTGAGGGATAAAAGGTTTTCATATTAATTACTCAACATATCTCTCCAATAATTCCTTGAACTGAACTTTATCCGGAAGTTTTTTAAACCACCTAGCCTCCAATAGTTCCTCTTCCTGAATCTCAACATCTTCCTTTGAATAACCTTCCTTTAGTTTGCCCCTGAAAAATACCGTGAGAAAGGGTGCATTCTTTTCCTTATCGGGAAATTCCCATTCAATCCTTTCTATAAATAAAAGATCCTCTATAGTGGCATCTACATTAACCTCTTCAGGAAGTTCTCTGTGAAGCGTATCGAGAAAATTTTCACCCTCTTCCTGCGTTCCACCAGGAATTCCCCATTCATCAGGAAATCCCTTACCTCTGATGAATAGCATTTCACCATCTTCATTCTCAAGTATTACATATGCGCTATAGTTTGGTTCGCTCACTTCCGTGGGGTAGGGAAAATCCGCTTCAACATGCCTCTGCATCACGGGCACGGGACGATAGTCGGAAAAGAGCCTGTGGATTAACTTGGCTATGTGGGTTTCAGTTTTGGCAATTATATCATATTCCATATCTAATTAAATAGAATGCAGACTTAAAAAATTTTTATACTTTCTAAAGTATAAGTAAATTCAATAAATCATATAAATTTAACACTTAAAATATATTTTTAAACCACCAATCGAATCAACTATTATGACAAACGTGTTGGGCTTTGGAACGGAGAAGGAAATATTTGAAAGATTAGTAAAACTTCTTCGAGGAAAACGAGAATTATCAAGAAGACTTTATTAATATTCTTCAAATAATAATTACATTATGAAATTTGGATATATGCCTCACTTTGGAATCGATCTAAGATCTGAAGTTGAATTTGCCCGAAAACACTTCGACTTTGTAGAGATCACGCTCAAACTGAATCTAGATCAGTACAACGATAAATATTTAGAAGATTTGAAATCCAAGTTGGGAAATTTTGAAGCTCTTGGACATTTACATTGGAATATAGATCTTACCAAGGATGATTCCGAAACATTACAATTGGTAGAGGATTTCATCAATATATTCAAAGATCTGGGCATAGATAAGATAACAATTCATCCATCTACCAATAAAAAGATGATCAAAGAGAAAATAATAGAGGTAAACAAAAAGGTCTTATCCAGAGTTGACAAGTATTGTGGAAAAAATGGGATTCAATTACTTCTAGAAAACAGCACACATTACCCATTCAACAGAGCAAATGTTTTAGAATCTTTAATAAATAACATCAAAAATCTTTCTCTGACTTTGGATACTGGACATGCACTACTGGTCTCCAAAAGAGAGTTAGAAAGATTCCTATCGCTTGGAAAAATGATAAATCATATCCATCTCCATAACTGTATAGATGGAACGGACCATCTATTTTTCAAAGAAAAGGAAAATGTGAATAAAATGATCGATAAAATCAATAATTCTGGGTATAAGGAAACAGTAACTTTGGAGATGTTCAACCAATTAAAGGATGATGAGTCCGAACCTGTTGAAGCTAAGGAAAGGAGAGAAAGGTTACTGGAACAGTTTGAGATGATCAGAAAATAAATAGTCTAGAACAATTTATCCAAATCAACTTTAGATGTGTGGTTAAAATTGTTATAACTTAAATTTAGTTTGTCT
>JBDGUQ010000035.1:0-3899 GCA_042215785.1 Candidatus Aenigmatarchaeota archaeon | reverse complement strand
TACCTTCTACCAATCTCCCCCATCTTCAGAAGTTTGTCGAACATTTTTCAGATTACCCTTTCAAACCGTTTCTTTTTCTTCTCTCATGAACTGTTTCTGCTTCCTTGACTACAATATCCCCAGAAGAAGCTTCATCAACTGAATGGATAGAAGCTCCGAGATCTTTCATCTTACTTTTTATTTTATCGTAATCCAAGTTTCCCTGCATCGTTACCTTTACATTTTCCACTTCCCTGTCTATTTCCAACAAAGAAACGTTAATTCCTTCCAAACCTTCTATCTCGGAAAGTTTTTCAGAAAAAACAGCTATATCTGGCTCATAGGGTTTCAATACACCCAACACTAATCTTTTGAGCATACTAATTACTTTGGTACTTTAGTTTAAAACTCTTATGTATTCTATTTTTCCAGTGCCTGATCTATCGCAGGCTTGTTGAAACCCACAACTATTTCGCCATTGATTTCCGTGACGGGGACCCCTCTTTGGCCTGTCTTCTGTATCATCTCCTTGGCCTTTTCCCTATTACTTGCTACATTGAAATCTTCGAATTCAACGTTCTTTTGATCCAAATAACTTTTGACTTTAGCACAATAAGGACACGAAGGAGTTGAATAGACAACAACTTTATTTTCACTCATTAGATTCACCTCTTTTAGTTTGTGTTAGTTTGTTGAACATTTATACACAAACATTTATAAAGTTTTCGTATAAAGTAATATCATGTCGACCTGTCCAGAAGATTTAAAGGAACTTTTGAAAGTCATTTATAATTTATCGAGTTCTGAGGTAGAAGTATTGTACTACCTATGTGAAAACAGTAAAAAAAGAGTCAAAGGTGTGGCGAAAAGTCTTAAAAGAGATAGGTCGACCATCCAGCGAATATTGAACAATCTACTTTCCGTTGGTCTGATTAAAAGAAGGTCCAAAACCTATGAAGACAATAGAAAAGGAAGATACTACACATATTCCATCATAAGTAAGGAAAAATTGAAGGATAAGATCAAAGAAAGAGTGGAAAACTGGGAAACAAGTAAAATAAAAGTCCTTGAATTGTTATAGTTTATAATAAACAAAAAACATTGGTATTAAATAAATCAAAAATAAATTGACCTATTCAGATAGGAAGTGGGAAGCTATTATGAAAAATTTTGATTTAATAGTTATTGGTTCCGGTTCGGGTTTGGACGTGGCATCAGGTGCTGCAAGAAATGGAATGGAAGTTGCCGTAATAGAGAAAGGACCGATAGGAGGAACTTGTCTGAATAGGGGTTGTATCCCATCCAAGATGTTAATACACAGAGCTGATCTGGTTGAAAAAATTGAAAAATCCGAAAAGTTCGGTATCAGTTCCGAGATAACTAATATCGATTTTTCCTCAATAACGGAAGAAGTGAATGAAGAAGTGGCCAGAGATGCCAAAAGTATTGAAAATGGGTTGAAGAAATCCGATTACCATACACTTTACAAAGGAGAGGCTAAATTTGTGGATGAAAGAACTTTGGAAATCAATGGTGAAAAAATAAAAGGTGAAAAAATTATCGTTGCAGCGGGTTCCAGACCAAAAATACCACCAATAGAGGGAATCAATGAAGTTGATTATATAACAAGCAAAGAAGCCCTGAAATTAAAGGAATTGCCTGAACACATGGTTATTGTGGGTGGTGGCTACATAGCGGCAGAATTGGGACATTTCTATGGTTCAATGGGAACCGAAGTAACTATAATTGGAAGGAGCAATTCGATGTTATCAAAAGAAGATAATGATATAAGCAGAGAGTTCACCGAACTTTTCAAGAAAAAACACAACGTAAAAACAGGCTATGAGGTCAAAGGAGTATGGCAAAGGGAAGGGGAAATATTTGTAAAAGCTAGGAACAAGGAAGGAGAAGAAATCGAAACTTCTGGAGATGAATTATTGATAGCAGCAGGAAGGAAGCCCAACACAGATTCACTGGAATTGGAGAAAGCAAATATTGAAACAGATGAAATGGGTTTCATAAAAACCAATAAATATTTGGAAACTACTGCGGAAAATGTGTGGGCATTGGGGGACATTGCAGGAAATTGGATGTTCAAACATTCAGCTAATCTTGAGGCACAATATGTTTTCATAAATGCTATAAGGGATCACAAACACGAAATAAAATATGAAAATATGCCACATGCAATATTTTCCTCACCTCAGATAGCTGGTGTCGGGAAAACGGAAGAAGAATTGGAGAATGAAGATAAAGACTATCTAAAGGGGACATATGAATACAAGAATACGGGAATGGGAGCAGCCCTAAAAGAAGAGAGTGGTTTTGTAAAGGTCCTCGTTGATCCAGAAAACGGAAAAATACTGGGATGTCACATTTTGGGTCCTGACGCTTCGCAGTTAATCCATGAAGTTTTGGTAGTGATGAAAAGGGGAACTACCCAGGATATAATGAATACCGTCCACATACATCCCGCGTTGAATGAAGTAGTCCAGAGAGCTTTCAATAGTTTAAGGAGACCTTAGATGTATTTTCAAGAAAAATAGATAATTTTTTATACGAAGAACACTCACCTTTTCTTATGTTAAATTTATATGAATCCCTGAACAAATTCCCAGATTTTATAGAAGAAGCAAAGAAATCAGGAACAACGATTAACAAAGAAAATATAGATAATATTGTAATTTCTGGCATGGGTGGATCGGCAATCTCTGGAAATATACTAAAAAATTATCTAAAAGAAAAGGTATCCCTACCAATACAAGTTAACAGAAATTATGATCTTCCCGAATTTGTGGATGAAAACACCCTACTCTTCGTAATTTCTTATTCCGGAAAAACCGAAGAAACGTTATCATCATTCGAGGATGGAAAGAAAAGGGGAAGTAAAATCGTCTTTATAACATCCAATAAAAGTTTAGATGTGCAAAACAAAATAACTATTCCAGAAAATTTATTGCCAAGAGCTTCTCTGCCCTATCTGTTCTTTGCACTTTTAAGAACTCTGGAAAAATCAAAAATAATAGAAGGACAAGATAAAGAAATAGAAGAAACTATTAAAATATTGAAAAATTTTGATCGGGAAAAGGCAAAGATACTCGCCGATAAAATAAAGGGGAAGATACCTATAGTTTACGCGCCACAAAATTACTCTTCGATTTCTTATAGGTGGCAGACCGAATTCAATGAAAATAGTAAAATAGTGGCTCATAGCAATACATTTACTGAATTAAATCACAATGAGATAGAATGTAATTACAAAAATGGATTCTATGTAATCATTCTAGAAGATGTGGGAGATAAATCTACAGAGCAGACAGAACTTTCGCAGAAATTAATAGGAGAAAAAACCGAGATCAAAAAAATAAAATTAAAGGGAGAAAGTAAACTGGCAAAGATATTTTACGGTATTTACTTTGGAGACTGGGTAAGTTACTATTTAGCAGAATTGATAGATGTTTCTCCAGAAAAAACGGAAAATATAGACAGAATAAAAAAAGGTCTGAGATAACTACTTAATGACTTCTGGAATTTTTTCCACTAAATCGGTGGCTATCATTCCCTGTTTCTTCTCGTCTGCAACCAATTTACCAGCCTTGCCATTTATATAAGCCCCTGCTTGAGCCGCCTTGTATGGTTCTACACCTTGTGCAAGTAAAGATCCGACTATACCTGCCAGTGTATCACCTGTCCCACCAGCTGTCATATATTTGCTCCCAGTTCTATTGATTGATATCGAATTACCGTCGGAAATGACATCCTGTCTACTCTTCAATAAAATCGTGGTTCCCAAATCAAATGCAAATTCTTCTACCATTCCCTTATTGTTTTTATCGTACTTCTCTCCTGTCAAAACATAGTATTCAAATGAATGTGGAGTGATAACAAATGGCTTTTCTTCTATAGATTTTACCGAACCA
>JBDGUQ010000082.1:313-3904 GCA_042215785.1 Candidatus Aenigmatarchaeota archaeon | reverse complement strand
CATTAAACGGTTGTACATACCGTCGGTTTCTATTGCTATTACTTTGTCGGCGTTTAACTCGGTTATTTCACCTTCACATGTCCTGGGCCCTATTGACTGCCCATCCGCCGAGTTCAAACAATTTACTTCCATTTCTTCCCCCTGTGGGGTTTTGAATTTTAATGTTATATCACCGTAAATAGAACCCGTTGCCTTTGGATTTATTTTTAGATCTTCTCTAGGCTTTCCGACCATAGCTTCTATGTCCTCTACAAGGTTATCACTTCTGTCCTGGTCGTCGAATTTCAATTTTTCTCCCCAGGATTCTGATATGTAATACAATTCCCTCTTGGTTGCATGCCTTCCACTATGTAATAAATGGTCTTTACAAAAACTCGCAACCTTTAGCATTTGAGCCAGTTTTCTAATATGTCTTATATTTCCAGCACTCCTACTTTTGATCTTATCTCCCAGAACATAGCATTGCGCCTTCTCATCAAATACGATATTACTGGTCGTACGACTGGGCATGTCCAGATGGGGGACTCTATTTTCCTTCACATCGTCTATAATTTCTGTACCCATCTTGGTTAGATCTTTTCTTAATTTTTCTGCACCTTCATCATTCGTCATCTTCATCACCTTCATTATCGTTATTTTCTTCAATCCTTTTTACAAGTTCTTCATCGATAACCTGATCTAAAATGGGATCTACGTCCAGGTCGCCATTGTATTCCGCCAGTTCCTTCGCATTTTGAAGTATTAATGGCATGTAATTCTGGAATATCTTGTCTGCTCCTTCCTTATATATTTTTGTAGTTTCCTTGCACAGTCCTGAACTGCAAGTTTAATTTCTTTCACAATTGTGGGGTAAGTGGCTATCGATTCCTTGCTTTCCGATGTGAACGGGACCCATGTAGATGCCATATGTACAAGTATCATTGCAGGTCCTTTGGGAGTTCCGTTTCCACCCGGCTGTTCCAATCCATATCTTTTCCAATTATTTTCTATAACAGCTTTAGTTATAGAACAACTAGAAGCCTGATATAATAAAGGTACTTTGTTAGCAAACCTCAAAACTTTAACCGAACTGTCCTTTTCTTCCATCAAGTCTCCACCGTAAGCTATGGCGGCCTCTATCTGGAAAGGGTTTCCCCTGTAAACGGTTGGGTCCCTGCTTACTGCTGCCACGAACTCGGGATTTATTTCCTTTCTGAGGCCGTTTTCCATAAGTTCCTTGCCTATGGGACTCAGACAATCTGTTGGTGGCCTCATTAAATTTACCTTTTGCATAGCTTCCAGGAGTCTTTCCTGTTCCTCGTGTTTAAGACTGGTGGGTTTCCTGTCCTTTTCTAAATCCGCTAACCTGTATATCTGTTCGGCGCTTGTGGAACCCACTCTTGTGAATTCATTTTGTAAGAAGGATGAAATTGTCCTTGAATCCGTGTTTTTCATCATCCTTGTTAGGACACCCAATTCGACACCATGTGGATGGGGTTTGATTTCCTTCGGTTGTTTGGGTAGTTTTTCCACTGCTCTGGGGAATTCGAATTTCTCACCTTCCGGAGATTCGTATAAGATTTCAGCGTAGGGATTCATAATAGCAGTTTGTTGTAAGTATTCGTCCACACTATGGTATCTGTTGATATATTTGCCTTCTATGTGCATCTCTATCCTAGTTCCCGTATGATCCATATCACCTTCAACAGTATTTTCCTTTACTATTTCGGGTTCGTTTTTTATAGTATCAATATTTAGATAGAACTGTTTCGTTTGAGAACTTTCATCAGGTTTGCTGTGAATTATAACCGGTTTTCCTCTGGTTAACTGTGAATATAAAACTGCTGCCGATATTCCAATACCTTGCTGCCCCCGGCTATTTTTGACAAATAGTGCTCCCTTTGAGCCACCTACAAAGTTTTCATCAGATCCCTTTCCTGGAACTGATATATCATAGACAAATTTTGGAGACTTTATTTTTTCAATCTCATTTACATTGAGTAATGTTAAGTCCGATTTGGCGAACTTCAAAATTTCTTCAATTTTCTCGAGCTTCTGATCCATCTTAGGGGTAATTTCAAAACCATCATCTTTCTTGACTATTAGGTCCAATTCTTCCAATTTTCCTGTGTAATAATCTTCTTCTACACCTTTATCTTCCTTTATTTTTTCTATTTTTTTGTAGAACCTTTCTCCCCATTCTCTTTGCGCTCCAAGTCCAATGTGGGAAAATATACTTCCCATATCTGGTTTCACAAAGCTGGAATCAGAGCTTTCTATAGATATATCATCCAACAACTGCGATGGGATCATCCTGTAGCTTGCTTTTCTATGGTTACCAACATCATAACAATTTGATTTTTTGATATCCTCTCCATAAATAGTTACGTTGTATATTTTACTTTCATCAGTATAACCAGAACTTATTTTCTCTTCCCAGCTTGCTACAACTCCCTGCATGTTCCACAAATATGACACTTCCCTGGCCAGTTTTTTGCTTGCTGTGGTTAATGTAAGTTGATTGCTTGGATAGGCATCGGAATCATCACCGTTATATAATCCGTCTATGAAGTGCTGTCTCAATTCTTGGGAAGTTTTGAAGACAAAAGATGGGACTTGTTTGGTTTTTGCACCGGTTCCACATAATTTTTTCATTATTAGTCCCAATGGCCCTCCAAACGCTTTGACTCTTGCTGAATTTCTCTCTCTTTTGACGAGAGTAGTATTCACATTGAGCTGTTCATCTGCCGTTGCAACCAATTCCCTTTGGTATGCAGTTTCCTGTGTATTCACCGTGAAACCTATCTGTCTTTTATCCGCATGTCCTTCAGCTACGTAAAGTCCAAAGAATCTCATTATTTCCGGTGTAAGTTCCAAAGAAACTGGTATTTCAGATTCCTTGCCACCTACTTGATAAGTTTTAATATAACAGTCCTTGACCTCATCTTCCAGCCCCAGTTCTATTACCTTTTGAACGGGTAAATACTGTTTTGGTATATAATTATTATCTAAACTGTCTTTAAGAATATCGATGTCTTTGTATCGATAATATGTTCTTTTTCTGTTGGAATCCTCAGAAGGTTTCTTTCTAATTTTCTTACCGGATTTTATCTCTTCTAAAATTTCCCTGTCAATACCATAAACATACCAATTATGATTTTCAACTTCTTCCCTATTCATTAATTTGATTAGATTTAATTCTGTTATTTGTTCATCAGGTTCAGGAATTTTTTCGGGGGCCAACACAAGACTATTTTCATCAAGTTCTGATGCTTCTACTTCCTTTACAGAGAGAGATTCAGAATCAAAGGTAAATAAGCTATGGTTCCCCGTTACCTTTATTTCTCTACCCCTTTCGGTCTTTATAGAATATGTATCATTTTTATTTTCGTGCCTAAAAACATGTGTTACAGGTTTCCATCTTATTTCATGTGTATCTCTGTCAAAACATGGTGCCCTGATGTTTTCATTTTTTATCTCTGCTTTACCTTCCTCTCTACCCTCAATTCTCTCATCACAGAATTTCCCAATTTCCTTTAATTCCATCTCACCATTATTTTCAAGTAATATATTTTTCTTTACCTCCTACTAAGATGATCTGGGGGTTGCTGT
>JBDGUQ010000082.1:0-303 GCA_042215785.1 Candidatus Aenigmatarchaeota archaeon | reverse complement strand
GATGAACTGATTGCAATAACTTGTGAAATTTAGATCCGTATAATAATTTACCAAAGATCTTGGGTATCTGCTCCTTCACGATTCCAGGACCATTGTCCTCTATTTCCAGTTTATATTTTCTCTTACCTTCTTCTTCTATCTTAACTTTAATATTGGGTAAAATTCTGGCTTCTTCACATGCATCTAAACTGTTGTCCACAGCTTCTTTTACAACAGTCAATAAAGATTTAGCAGGATTATCGAATCCTAATAGATGTCTATTCTTCTCAAAAAATTCAGCTACGCTGATTTCTCTTTGTTCCA
>JBDGUQ010000101.1:0-3941 GCA_042215785.1 Candidatus Aenigmatarchaeota archaeon | reverse complement strand
TATAGTGTTAATATGGATATATCCAAGGTAAAGGAGAATGTCTTGAAGGAGATAAATCCAAATAATGAAGAGAAGGAAGAGATAGAGACGGTTTGTGAAGAACTTGAAAAAACTGCTAATGAAGATACCACAGGTTTGAATATAGATATAGAATTCTGTGGGAGTATAGCGAAACATACATGGCTAAGTGGAGAAAAAGATATAGACATGTTCCTCCTCTTCAAGAAAAATGTTAGCAGAGAGAATCTAGAAGAATATGGGTTGAGAATAGGTAAGAGATTGGCCGATACGTTGGGTATTGAATACGAGGTTGCTTATGCTGAACATCCATATGTAAAAATGAATTATAAAGGACATGATATAGATGTGGTACCTGCTTACGGTATCAAAGATCCGGGTAATATAAAAAGCAGTGTTGATAGGACACCTCACCATGTGAAATATGTTATGGAAAATTTGGATCCAGGTTTCCGGAAAGATGTTAGACTTTTGAAGAAGTTTTGCAAAGGTATAGGTGTTTATGGAAGCAATCTCAAGACACGTGGTTTTTCAGGTTATTTGTGCGAGCTGTTAACTATAGAATATGGAAAATTTGAGGACATTCTTGAAGCTTCAAAGGATTGGATGCCCGGTTATGTTGTAGATTTGGAAAATTATTATGACGACCATTCCGAGCTAAGGCAAAAATTTGAAAGTGAAGCAATGATATTCGTAGATCCAGTTGATAAAGGTAGGAATGTGGCCTCAGTCCTTTCGGCTGAGAATTTACTTAGATTCAAAAGAGAAGCATTGGAATTCCTGGATTCTCCTTCAGATACTTTCTTCTTCGAAACCGAGGATATATATTCTTTGGATGAGTTAAAGGACAAAATAATCAAACGGAATGGGGATGTGATTTTAGTTTCTTTTGGGGCACCCGATGTACATGAAGATATATTATGGCCGCAGATGAGGAAGGCTAAGAGACGTTTGAGAAATGTGTTAGAAAAAAATGAATTTCCCATACTGAATACTGGTGAATGGAGTAATGGCGAAGAATGTATACTAATATTTGAACTCGAAACAACAACGCTACCAAATGTAGAAAAATGTAAAGGACCAACTATCTTCGACTGGGATAATTCCATTAATTTTCTGAACAGATATAAAGAAGACAGAATACTCATACAAGATAATGAATGGGTTGTGGAGAAAGACAGGGAATATACAGTTGCTTTGGAACTTTTGAAAGATTTCCTTAAGAGAGAGGGAAATGAGTTAAAGGAATCCGGAGTACCGAAATATGTCGCGGAAGAGATTGGACAAAAGGTATCTATTTATTCAGGACAGGATATTTACGATGTTTTTGAGAAGTATTCAGATTTAAGGGTATCCATCAAGAGACTGTTTAACGAAGATTTAGTTAGTAGGATGGAATGAAATTTTTCCAAAATATAACCACAAAATCCATAATAGTAGAACCGTTATTATTCCAAATACTTGCCATAAGATATCATGTACAAAGATAAAATAATTTCTTCCATACGTAATAGCCAACTTGATCAATAACACTATTCTTAGAATGTTGATTATAAATAGACTGTAAAGACCTATTACAAGTCCTAGTGCCTTTACTTTAAGTTTGGCAGGAGTAGACACCAAGAGAGCGATAAAAAATAATATGCTCTTCCACCCAGTGCAGTCCCAAGAAATTAAGAATTGTATGTCATTCGCCGTGAAATAATTACTACTTCCCTGAGTTATAGTTCCCATCAAGTGCAAAATACCTCTCGTTTGCTCTGCTACGAAATTTTGATATACTGTAGATTCCCATCCAGTCCAAAGTATTATGTATAATGGTATGGAAAAAAGAAGCATTTTCAAGACGAAGTGATAGATAGGTTTTACCTTTTCTTGTAATTTTTCAACCATGATATGAAACCTTCCTTATTAATCTTCTTGCCCGATTCAATATCTTCTATTTTGGCAAATTTCACTTCCCCATCCCCAGACAAATCCATGTCGATTATAGGTATATCCTTTTCCAATAATTCTTCTTTTAATTTTCCCTCGAAGTTACCCAAGACAGCTTTTACTTTATTTTCTTTCAAATCATCTATTATACTTAGATTGGGTGATTCTATATTTTCGAACATCAGCAAGCTATTCTCTATTCCATAAATTTCTTTTACCTTCTCCAGGTCGTTCCTATTAAAATTTTTTACTGTGTATACAGGTACAAGACCCTTTCTTCTGTTCATTTCTATTTCTTTAAATTTGTCCAGTTTTTCTTCCAATTTTTTATTCTTACTCTCCTGTTTTTTCAGTCCCCTCCTAAGGCTTTGTACGGTCTCCGCTAATTTCTTTATTTCGTCCATCTTCATTACTTCATCTTTCCTCCCCTTCTTAATATGTTTGACTTCATCTTTCCTTTTGCTCAATCTTTCTTCTAGATCTTTATTTTGTTTTTTCAATTTTTCAGAATATTCTCTAAGAGTTTTTACTACGTTCTTGGTTTGGGACAACTCTTCTTTCAATTCCACAACTTTTTCATCGACTCCCATATTTTCCTCTTTGTCATTCTTATTTTTTTCTTCAGCTTCTTCGATTTTTTCATCACCATCTTCCAGAACACTTTCTATCGCGGCTGTGATATTTTCAGATTCTCCTCTCAAGAATTTGACCTTGACTTCTTCGACTTGATCCAATAGATTTAATTTTTGCATAGTTTCTTCTATTTTGTTCAAATTTTCAGAATGTATTTTATAGGCATAGAGGGCCGATGCAAGTGCATCCAATTGATGGGAATCGTTGATTCCCACATCCCCTACCAATTCATCCTTTTCTTCTTGTGAAAGGTCTTTGTCAGGAGAAACGAGCTTAACATCAAAGGATCTTGATATTTTTTCTACGGTCGACGGAACCTTTTTCTTGTCAGTTGCCATCATAACAGGCGAACCCTTTGAAATTATATAAGCTATTATCTTTTCCTTACCAAAGTCCCTACCACTTTTCACATCTATCAATTTGCCATTTAGATTTATGAGGGCAACTCCTGCCGTTGTCCCTGGATCGATTCCAACTATCAATTTATCCTTCACTTCAACACCTTGTAAAAATAATTTTCTTGTATTTAGAAACTATTGTATTGATTTGAATATTTCATAGAAATTAATTGTATCCAATCTTTAAATGAGTTTTCAGTCTATCCCGTAATCTTTTGTTAAGATCTTTCGTAGTTTTTTTGCCATCTTTTTTCCTATACCTTTGATATTTTTCAGTTCATCTTCTGAAGCAGTGAAAACATTCTCTGGATTTTTGAAATGTTCAAGCAACCTTTTACTTATCTTACTATTTATAGAAGGTAACCCAGAAACCAGATATTCCTGTTTTTCTTCGAACGTTAGCCCACCTCTCTTACCTCTTATGGATACATTCCTTTTCTCTTCTATCTGCTCCCTTTTAGCCATCCAGAATATCAGTTCTGCAGTATCCTTCTCGTTTTCAGACCACATCAAAGGTATTTTGTAGTCCAATGCCAGGGAACTTAGTGCTCCCCTTACAGCGTTAGGGTGGACATTTCTTTTGGTATATAATCCCTTTCCTTCTATCAGTATTACGGGATTTTCGAATTGGCCGGCTAGATTTTTGGCCTGATCGAACATCCTTTTATCGAAGATTGATTCCAGAAAATCCGAGGCAGTTTTTCTTTCCACCACAACCCTTTCAGATATAAGGTAATCACCCACTTCTAATTGGTGAGGTTTTACTATACAATCCTTTCTAGCTAGTTCCTTTACAACACTGGAATTGAATTCCCTATTGTCCGCAAAAATTAGGATTTCTTCATCATCTTTGAGGGTCTTTTGGTTCTCCACTATACCACATCCTTAACTGAATTAAAGAATGACAGATATAAAAAATTGATAAATAAAAAGAAAGGAAAAATAAAAATATTAAAT
>JBDGUQ010000048.1:0-4012 GCA_042215785.1 Candidatus Aenigmatarchaeota archaeon | reverse complement strand
AGATATGGATATATTATAAATTCGAAAGGACTTATCAGCATAGCTGTTCCCATTATTGCAAATATTCCTCCTGAAGCTCCAATAGTTGAAGATCCGGGCATCAAGAAACCACTCGCCAAGTTGCCTATCACGCCCCCCAGGAAAAATATTGTCAGATATTTTTTCGTGGTGATCTTGTCTTCCAGAGCTGTTCCAAAGAAAAATAAAGCTATACAGTTCAATACTAGATGCGAGGCACCTCCATGTATGAACATTGAGGTTAAGAAAGTCCATATTTTGCCATCAAATAGATTTTTTAGAGAAAATGAATAGTTCCTGTATATCTGTTCGTTGGTTTGTTCGGGAAGAAATCCCATTATAAGAAATACTATGAAAAAGGATATGATCAACACATAGGTTATTTTCATCCATCTCTCCTCGCCTTTTCCAATAGCATTCTTCTTTCCGACCTTTCTATTTCCTTGCCTATGTAGTTAAGGTAATCTTCTGTAGTACTTATCGATTCAACACCTATTTGGACCATTTTGCCCACTATATCCCTGTTTGTTGAATTCAGGAAGATGGATGAGTGGACCTTGTATTTGTTGCAACATTCTACTATTTTTTCTATAAGGTTGTTGACTGAAGAATTGTTGACATTGACTTCACTACCACCAGTTGTATACTTGGTCAAATCCTCCATATCGATACTGACGAAATCGATGCCTTTTTCACATAATTTTTCTATTTCGAGTGCTATTGCCGGCGTCTTTATTGAAATTCCCCTTTTTACAGAACTTGGTAACGAATTGAAGTTTCCTCCTTTCCTCAACTTCGAAAAATCTTTCATAGTCTTTATCGATGAAAACAACACGTGTAAATTATCGATACCGTTGTAGTGTAAATTCTTTATTGTGGAAATCCTATCGTCCGATGGACTCGATTCAATCCATAACTCCGCTGGATATATTTCTTTTGATAGTTCTTTGATCTTTGAACCCTTTCCATAGTCGTAATTCCTAAAGCCCAACTCACTTCCACCGTTTTTAATAATTATACCATCCAGGTTGTTTTTTGGTTGGATGCTTTCAACTGACTCACTGACTAGCTTTATTTCGGTTGCTGTCGGTGAAAAATCCTTATTTTTCTTGTATCCTGTAAACTGTTCGTTAATTTGTGTAAATTCCCCCTTTCTTTGATAAACCTTTCCTCGCATCGAATTAAGGATTATTTGTCTATTCATCTTTATTTTACTACTTATACCATCTGCTACTACCATGGGTAGACCCATTTCCCGGGCTATATGTGACATGGAAGAGCTTATGCCCCCGTTTTCCGAGAGAACTCCATTTATCCGATCCATTTTCATCGTTAATTCGGGGAAGAGTTTTCTGGTAAAAATTACACTACCATCTTCTATGTTGTCCGAAAAATTGATCACCTTGCCTTTAGCATTGCCCGGACTTGTCCCCACACCTTCCAGTAAAGGTTCTTCTTCTGGTGATTTCTCATCTATCGTTCTATTGTTACTTGTAAGGCTCCTGCTCTGGAATAGATAGAGTTTGCCCCTCTTGAGGCCCCACTCTATTTCTTGAGGCTTTGGAAAGTTCTCATCGATTTTCTTGACACATTTGAATATACTGCCCGTTTCATTTTCATTCAGGCCCCCGTTTGTGTTCACTTTATTTTTTGTTTGGCCCGTTCTTTTGTCGAATATCAGTAGATCTGGTATTACATTACCTTCACCCAGCTTTTTACCATTGCCTTTAACACTTTCTATTATGATTTCCTCCCTTCCGTTGACAGGATTGAAGGTTATCGCTCTTCCACTTTTATCCATATCTTCCATCCTTTGGACTATGACAGCTATTTTGAGGTCATGTGGTACACTTCTTTTTTCTCTGTAGTAGATAGCTTGCGGTGTAAAAAGGCTTAACCACACTTTCTTTATCCTCTCCAGAAGGCTATCTGTTCCCTTGACGTTCAGGAAATTCTTATGGATGCCTGCAAATGTAGTTGTGGAGTTTGTATTTGGCACGGATGATCTAACTGCTACATCGGGTTTTTCCCTCCCAGCCTTTATCATCTCCAAAGCCTTTCCACCAGCTTCCTTTGCTTCGTTGGATACCATCAAATTGTTGTAGGCTTCTTCTATGTCCTCCCTGATCCTTTTTTGAATTCCAGAAGAGAGGAACATATTGGAAATCCTATCATGGGCAGATCCGAGCTCCTCCTTTTTATTTATATCTACTTGTCTCAGAATATTCATTATCCGCTCTTTTTTGTCCTTTATGAAATCTTCGTAGACCTGGGTCGTTATAACAAAACCGTTGGGAGAATCAAACCGCATCTTGATTAATTCTCCTATAGAGCCAGCCTTAGTTCCAACTTGGGAATTATCTTCCTTACCTATTTCGGATAGCCATTTTATGTTAGTCATAATAAGTGTATACCATTGTTAATTTATATTTTTTATGAAAGTTGGTAGTGTTATTTAATAGAATAGGCGAAAGTTTAAAGAACTTTATTTATTAATATTAAGATAAAGGTTACATACCTATGCTGGGGTGGCCGAGCGGCTCAAGAATAGGTCGAGTTTCGGCTTATGGAGAAGCGCAGGATTGCTAATCCTGTGGGTTTACGCCCGCGCGGGTTCGAATCCCGTCCCCAGCGCCACAATTAATGTACCAAATTTGAAACAAATATAAAAGTACATGGTTATATAGGACTTACATAATTGAAAGGGCCGGTAGTCTAGTGGTCATGACGCCACCCTTACAGTATTGAACGGGTTGATTTCCGTTTATGATATTGGACAGGTGGAGATCGCAGGTTCGACTCCTGCCCGGCCCACCAACTCTTAAATATATTATTTACCAAAAGAAAGACAACAACAAGAGGCTCCCGTAGTCTAGTGGCTAAGGATAACGGCCTTTCGAATATCTCGAAAGAGATGAGCATTTTGCGATGAATGAAGAAAGCCGTCGACCCGGGTTCAAAAGAAGGAAATGAGATACCATTGTTTCCTTCGGGAACTCCCGGCGGGAGCATTAATTTTTTTAATAAATACAGGCCCCGAATTGAATACCAAACCCTGGAATGCCCAGTTCTCCGATTTGTTCTTACTCTCTATAGATATCTCTACCCACGTCAATAATTCCTAAATTGTCCAACCTTCCATTCATCTTACTATCGATTTTTTGAATGTAAGTAGGTAGAAATTCGTATTCTGGGTCTTTTAGATCTATTTTTTCTTTATTTTCTGACTCCAATAAAACCCGTCTATATTTTGAAAATACTGGTTTAAAAATCTATCCTTTTTCGGATAGAACTTCTGCAATTTTCTGACCAAATTCCGTTGCAACCTGTGGCCCTTTGCCCGTCACGATTTTTCCATCGACTTCAACACCTGAACCCATATAATTGGCTCCTTTGTCTCTGAGATTCCCTTCCTGGGAAGAGTATGAAGTAGCATTTTTGTTTTCCAGTAAACCGGCGTTGGCAAGGATACTTGGCGCTATACATATTGCTCCGAGTAACTTACCATTCTTGTAGGCGTCCTTTGCGAGATTTTTCACTACCTCGTCTTTGAAGTATACGGATGTTCCGGAGCCCCCTACAAAAATTATGCAGTCATATTCTTTGGGGTCTACTTCTGCGAGGTGTTTGTCTACCATTACAGTAGCTCCTAACATTCCTGTGGCCGAATCCGTTTCCTTGGAAGCAATGGTTATATTTGCCCCATGTTTTGTTAAGACATCTTTCGGTTCTTGAAGTTCTTCGTCTCTGAAGTCTTTAGGCGCTATGACCATTAGAACTTCCTTTCCGGATAAATTGACCATCAAATCACCTTGATAGATTTTTATTCTAACTATTAATTCAATAAAAGCTGTTCATTTTTAAATATATGGTATTTGTCATATTTATCAATTTTTAAATATAGGAAATAACAAAATTAACTAATAAGGGATTATTGACGGTGAACCTACATTAAAAACAAATACTTACTTGCGTTGATAATTATTTCTTTTGT
>JBDGUQ010000145.1:0-4030 GCA_042215785.1 Candidatus Aenigmatarchaeota archaeon | reverse complement strand
AAGATCTCCCTCCGAAAGACCTTTCCCACTCGAAAGAGTATTAAGGTGTGTATAGATAAACTCTGATCCAATGGGTATATATATTAAAAGAATAAAGAGAACTGGTAGAACATTCAAAATCTCTTTGAAATTTTTATTCACATTTATTTTACGGCCCTGTAAAAATCCAAAGGTAAGTATTATTGATAGCGGTATCACTGTCAAAAACTTAACGCGTGTGGGATAAATATACTGCCAACCAGGAAATTTTAAAGTTAAAATGGTTTGAAGGGGTCCAAAAAGGACAAATAGTAGATACCAAGAAACGGCAATATAACCATATCTATTTCTCTCTCTGATAATTATATATATTGAATAAAATAAAACACCAACAAAAATAAAACCGAATAAATTTTGAAGGACAGAGACAATGGATAAATTGTCAAAATAAATATACCAATAACCACTTTCATTGTTGAAATTCATAAAAATAGGACCCAAAAAGAGGATCGGTGAAATCTTGCCTCTGGGATTTATGTAGCTATTTTGTATTTCCCATTGTTTGGATGCCAAATCACTGGTCGTGGATGAGGGATCAAATTTATCTACAATAGTTGGAGAGAAAAACAATACTGGCAAAATTATTACAATTATGAACAGAATTGACACGGATTTAAGAGGTCTTGAAAAATCAGCCCATTTGATAATGATAAATGGAAGGGTACATATTGTTATAAAAAATAAGAAAAGTGGGTGAATGAGGAAAGTTCCTAGTGAAAGGATTGATATATAAACCAATTCTCCATATCTCATTTCCTTCAGATTCCTAAAAATTGAAAATAATAGGATTGGTACTATAAAATACATTGTAACTCCACTGTTCATTCCTGCTACAAAAATATATGTTGGGAATGCCGCAAGCAGGGCTATCAATGTGGATATTAATCTTCTAAATTCATTATCAAAAAAATTGCCAGTAAGTAAATATATCGTAAGGGGAAACATGGCATGAAGGATACTGGTCAAAAATAGAATTATCCTTGGTATCTCGATACCAGAAACTATGTGAAACCACGCTATTATTGATGCAAATCCTGGCTGGTGTTTCAACTTCAGATTCAAAAAGGGTTCCCAAGTTTGGGGAATTCCTTGATTATTAACAATTAATTTTGTTATAGTTCCTTCAACAGCAGGGTCGGCAAAAAGGGGTGCATTCATATTCAATATGGGAAGGATACGGGTGCAAACACCTAAAAGTATAATTCCAATTAAGATTAAACTACCAACTTTTACTTCTTCTCTCTTAAGTTTGATTTCTTTAATTGATCGCCAACGTTTTATTATGGATATTAAAGAAAGGGCTATTATTGTACCTAAAATAGTGTAAAAATTTAGAGGGAGGAAAAATTTGTAAATATGAGTCAATAAAGGAATCAATGTCAAATTGATTCCAAATCCGAGAATGATTTTTTCTGCAAAATTGCTTTTTCTATTTAATAAATCTATTATAAAAAATCCAGGAAGTATTAGAAGGAATATAAATGTAGCTATAAAGTTAATTGATATTATAAATCCCATAAAAACAAAAATTACCAGTAAAATTACAATTAACTGATCTGTTTTAACCATCAAACTATCACCATATTTTCAAATCTAAAACTCAAACATCTATCATCTGAAATATTTTCAATCGAGGATGGCCTACTACAACCACTCTCAGAATAGAATTTTAGATCGTTTAAATTATGCTTTAATCCAATTGTTACATTTTCATACTTATTGGGGATTATATTTCGTTCCAAAATTAATTTTTTATTATTGTATATATAAAGGGTTCTTTTCCTCGAATAACTTGTAATATTTAATTTCAAATCGAAAGTTTCCTTTCTATTATTAAATATAGGTAAAGATGCATTCTGGGACATCCACCTGAAAGGTGTTGAAAATGGATTTTCCTGAACATGCCATCCGTCATAACTCCCTTCCCCGATCATTTTTAGTATATTATTACCTTTTGACAAATCCAAACCTTCTATGAATACACTTAAACACCTATCGTCCTCATCAGAAGCATTGATCTTGTGTGGAATATCACATCCATCCAATGATTCCAATCTGATTTCATTATTGAATTTAGGTATGATAATTGGGAGGCTATATAAATTACTCCTCGCTGGAATTGATATTCTGCCGACATCCATTGAATCTATTCTAAATTGAATTGTCCTGTTATTAAGAAAGGAATGACTCCTAAATGAAGGTCTAAATATTGTATTATTTGAAAAAATAGATATTCTACCCTCTTTACTCATCCATCTCTTATTTTTATTTTTTCCGAATTCATCATACCAATTATAGTAGTAAATATCATTTGACTCTAATATTTCTTCTTTGGATAACATACTATATTCATTAAAACTAACACTTAGACATTGTACTCCTGAATGATTCTTTTCTATAGGAAATTCACATCCTTCCTCTGTATAAAATTTAAGAGTATTTGCACCTCTTTTTAGTTTGACATCTGGTATGAGTACATCTTCATTAGTAGACCCTATTAGATAACTTCCAATTTTTTTACTGTTCAAAAATATCTTCAAATGTCGGGGTTTTAGGTAAGTATCCATAGAAATATTCAAATTCGTATCTAAATTATTTGTAGAAAAAAGATTAATTGTTCCATTTTGGGACATCCATCTTTTTGGGGATTTCTCATCTTTTGGGTACCAACTATCTCCATAATATATGCTATCGTTATTTAGAAAAAATAATATGAAAAATATTATAGCAATTGCCACTGTAATATAGAATAAATTTTTATTGAACTTTGAAATAAACTTCTTAATGTCTACATACCAGATTAATAAGAAGATCACAACAACCAAAAATAAAGGCAAATAAGTTAGATTCAATGTTAAAAACCCCATCGGCAAAACAAATAAAATAACATTTTTAAAATATGGAGTCATGTAGGAAAGTTCTAAATCACCTTCTTTGAGACCCAACAATAATTGAGAACGTGGTCCATGCTCTATAAAATTATTCAAACAATCTTCATATAGAGGATTTGAAAGGATATCTGTTGATTTAAGGGTCTCAGAATATTTATCAATAGGAATTGTTGATATGTCCCTCCAATTATTGAATCCTAAAAAATTATGAAAGATTGACACAGAAATTAGAATTACCAAAATAACTGTTCCAAACCTCCCAAAATTGGGGTTTTTTACTTCAAATAGAAAAGGTATTGATAAAAAAGGTATAATAGGTATTAGATAACGGGGACCGAAGGAATGTCCGGCAAACCAGAAAAAATATAATGTATTAAAAATCACAAAAGATAATGTTATTCCCGCAATAAACATTTTTAACTGCCCATTATTTTCTTTCGTTAGATATAAACCAATAAAAGAAATAATTAATAAAGGGGAATAAAACAGGAGACCTCTTGATGGAAGAACAATTATTCGTGGTAGAATAAACATAAATTTCTCATACAAATTTAATTGAGGCATATCGGAGGTCGTGCAAAATAATCCTCCAGGATCATTTCTACATTTAAGAAATTTGAAAAAATCCGAATCTACATGATATGCGGTAACTTCAAATGGGGTACCAAAGATTACTGCATTATAAATTAATAGCGGAGTAAGTCCTATAAAAAGTCCTATAAAAAGTCTTTTTAAACTTTCTTTATCCTGGTTAATTAACACATATAAAATTATGAAAATTGGTATTATGACAATAAAATATTCTATCACTATAGAAAAACCACTTAAAATTCCAATTAAATAATAGTACTTTCTATCGATGCCTTCAATTTTATCTTTCAAAACAAAATAAAAAGATAAAAATGAAAGTAATGTTGCAGTTATAACTCCCATGAAAACCGTACTATAGTAAAAAATTGGCGTACCTAAACCGAACGCAAGTGATACCAATACTGATTTCTTCCTATCGATAAAAAATAATGAGGTCTTATATATAAGAAGTATTACAGACGCACCAAATAAGGATGAAATAAAAATAATTGAAAAAAATCTGGACAACC
>JBDGUQ010000010.1:0-4149 GCA_042215785.1 Candidatus Aenigmatarchaeota archaeon | reverse complement strand
TTATAGTTTAAAGGAATTTTTAGAAGAGAGATTTGATAATTTAGAAGTCGAGAGTAAAGTCATGGATGAAAATATTGGGTTTGTCAGTAGGTATATGGATATCGATAAACCAGATGGAACCACTATCAGTGTGTATGATGTTCCAGGGGATTTGGGTTCTGAGGCGTATATATCCGAGATTGAAGAATATGTTCCTGTTAATCTCTTTTTGGAGATATGTGCGGATTCTAAAATTTCTTTAGATAAGGGTATTCGTGAAAAGATCAGAGAGTATAGAAGTTCCAGGAAAAGAAAACTATTTAAAAATTTTGAGGAAATAACAAAGAGTAGGTTAAAGAGAAGTAAGGAATTCAAAGATCTGCAAGAGAATGCTGAAAAAATAATCAATGCTTTCGAACTTCCAAATGGGATGGGTGATGATGAAGACTTTGAAGAACGAGGTCTTTTTGAAGGTTAGGTTTTATTATGGTTTCTTATAAAAATCCCAAACCAACGGTCGATGTTTTAGTTGAATCTAATGGAAAGATAATCTTAGTCAAAAGAGGGAATGGGCCCTTCAAAGGGAAGTTGGCCTTGCCGGGTGGATTTGTTGAGTTTGGAGAAACTGTTGAGAACGCTGCTAAAAGAGAGATGAAAGAAGAAACCAATTTACAAGTGAGACTGAAAGATTTACTGGGGGTTTATTCGGATCCAGATAGAGATCCAAGAGGACATACGATTTCCACGGTATTTGTGGCCGAGATTGAAAGCGGTGAAATTAAAGGGGGTTCAGATGCCGAGGAGGCTATGTGGTTAGATTTGGACGTTATTGAAGAAGAAGATATGGCCTTTGACCACTTCAAAATAATCCAAGAATATATAAATTCTTAAAACAATAAAAAACATACCGAGTTTAGGTGTTAATATGACACAGGATTGTCCAAACATTGAGTCCAACATGGAAGATTGCAACTGCACCTATTCTGGTTGTCCTCGGAAGGGCAAGTGCTGCGAGTGTGTGACGTATCATAGAAATAGGGGAGAATTGCCAGCATGTTTCTTTCCGGATGATGTCGAAAAGACCTTTGACAGATCAATAGGGAAATTTGTAGAGGTTATGGGTTAATCTTTTGCGCTGGTAGTCTAGTGGCCAGGACACGTGCTTGCCATGCACGTAACCCGGGTTCAAATCCCGGCCGGCGCACCAACTTATTCTCTTAAGAGTCCTATAACTAACCAAAACTATATTATTTTCTTATATTGTTTAAATATATGAACATTTGTTCAAAATAATGAATAACAAAAACTTTTATAAACAAATGTTCACCAAATTAAACATATGGCAAAAAACACAGATAAGTTTGAAAGAATTGTAAGGTTTTTTTATAAAAATCCTAATAAGGAGATCCATGTAAGGGGATTGGCAAAAAGTCTTGACTGTTCTGTTGGTTTTATTTCACAGAATATATCTTCTCTTGTGAATGATGGTATTGTAGAAGAAGATAGGAAAGGAAATATGAAAACTTTCACCGCCAGGTCCACATCCTCAGAATACAGAAAAAAGAAGAGGGCGTGGAATATAGGAGAGATTTTGGTTTCAGATCTTCCAGAATACTTGGAAGGAGAACTATACCCCGATGCGATAATTTTGTTTGGCTCTTATTTAGAGGGTACAGATTCGGAGGATAGTGATATAGACCTCGCGATAATAAATGGGAGAGAAAAATCTTTGAACCTTTCATCCTATGAAGATAAATTTGAAAGAGATATAAATCTTACACAGATTGATTCTCTAAATAATTCGGAAAAGGATTTTTTGAATACACTTGCAAATGGCCTCGTTTTGAAAGGTTATCTGGAGGTGATTTGATGGGTGAAGAAATTAGCAAATTTGAAAACTATCTCAGTACAAATAAAGTAAAAGAAGGCAAACCTGACCCATCCAAGGCAAAGGGCCTTATGGAGATGGCTAAAAATGACTCGGAAAAAGTCAAAGGGGAGCCAATTGAGAAGGATTCTACTTCATACGTTTTTAAGAATGCTTATGATGTTATACGTTCTGCACTCACTTCTTTTATGGCACTTGAAGGCTACAATCTCTATTCACATACAGCTGTCCTGGCCTATGCCAGGGATAAGCTTGGCGTGAAAAAACCAAAGATATCAAAACTAAACAAGTTTAGGAAACTTAGAAATAACATAGAATATAGAGCAGAAAGGGCTACAGAGAAAGAGACCCGTGAGATAATGGAATTTATGGAAGAAATTATAAGGGAATCTGGAGGACGTTTGGAAAAAAGACTGAAGGATAGATAATATTGAGAATTATTAGTAAATAGTGAAATTCTAAGTTCAGTGAGAAAAATTGTGGTTATTATTGTAATTTAATATTAATTGAGCTTTCTGCCCAGCACCGGTTTAAGTATTTCTTTTACTTGATTGACAGTCTGTTTTTCAAATTTAAACTTTTCTTTTCCACCAGACCACACTATTTCCATTTTATTCGGTTCTCTTTTATCTGAACCTGGGTCAAATCTTCTTCCCCTCAATTTAACGGATTTTATTTCCTCTGAATTGATAACGAAATTTTCTTCATCTTCCCGTATTATCTCATCCGGTTCCATACTGTGGTATCTATTGTGGAAATTAAACCCGGAGGTGAGCGAGGCTTTCCATCTGCCAAAAAAGCCCTTGTCTTGGGCCCCTTCTAGAGCTCTTTCTCGCTCTTGTTTCATCAATTCTGTAGAATATTTAGCAAATATAAGACGTTGGTCGGTTAAAACTAAGTTATAGATATTACGCCCGAGAAAACCTGTTTGTAGGTCTTTTACAACTCCTAAAACATTTTCTTCTTTATTCATAGAATATAATTTGTTTTATAGCATATAAAGACGTATGATTAAGGGAAAGTTCTTAAAACTATTAAAGACTTATAATTAATCTATAAATTTCGATATCTATTTAGAAGAGATAATAGATCTATATTATCCATAGTAAATAATTTTGTCTTTTTGGGTAGGATTCTGTTATTTCCTACATCATCTAAATAGTTAGACAGCTGAATACCATGGATCCAATCCTTTCAAGGATCTATAATATTCATTTTCTATTTCTCTCGTAACTTCTCTCAGAAAATTGTTGGCCTCATCTATTTCAACATCTTCTGTAATCCTACCCTTTTGCCTTATACTTTCCAATGTATCTATTAATCCATTCAGAGCCGCTTTCATTTCTTCCATATCTTTATCGGTATATTTTTCAAGCTCTTCAATTGTCTTTTCTGCTTTAATTATATTTTCCTGATTAAATAGAATTTCTGAATTTCCTTTATTTATTTCTTCCCTGATTTTCAAACCCTTCAGGGCAGTTTCAAAATATTCCTTTGTATTTCCTAAATAACTTACACCATTTTCCGGAAGTCTTTCATCGATATTATCATAATGTGTCAGAAGGTAGCTCGCCTCAGAACATACACTAGAAAGTCCTATCTCTGTAAACACCTCAGATATATTTCTTCGTCCGTTACTTTCTACAAGATTTCTATTAGTGGTTATAGTCATGCTTTTAGTTATATCTTTGAAATATTTAAGTTTAAAATTTTTTTCATTAACCAATAGTTAATCTGCTTACATGCGTTCAATTTAAATTCTTTCGGAATAAATTATATATTAAGTTTCTGGGTGGTTAGATGTTCACTCCATACATATACTCTGACTGGATGAGAGAAATTCAAGAAAAGAAGTTCGAAGGGCTCTTTATTGACTTTATCTTACCCCTTAAATCCGAGTTAAACTTCAATTCCATCAAAATGTTGGATGTGGGTATAGGTAAAGGTTGGTTTGAAGATAAATTCAAGGATAGAAATATGAATCCCGATATATTCGGACTCGATATTGAGACTTTCAAACCGAGTAAAAATTTTGAAAGAGTGGTCGGAGACGGCAATTTATTGCCCTTCAAAAACAGTACCTTTGATCTTTTGGTTTCAGTTGATACAATGCATTTAATAGACAATCCCAGAGAAGTCTTTAGGGTAATGAAAAATAATTCTTTCGCTATTTTGGGAATATTTTCAAGTCCATATAATTTAAATGAAAAGAGAAAAGAATTGTTAACAAAGGCAAAAAATTTAAATCTGTTGAAAGAAAGTGTTGTTGGTGACCCAAAAAG
>JBDGUQ010000085.1:0-4151 GCA_042215785.1 Candidatus Aenigmatarchaeota archaeon | reverse complement strand
TCTGCGGTGGGATGCATAGTAGAATGATTAATAGAATTAATTAATAAATTTTAATTTTCTCTAAGAATAAATAATTCAACATGGAAAATATAACAGGTGATTTGAATTCCATGTGAAATGTTTTTCAGTCATTATGGAGATTTGGAGTATTATAGTTTAAAGGAATTTTTAGAAGAGAGATTTGATAATTTAGAAGTCGAGGAAAAATTTGGGATAACAATCGACCTGCAAGGATTTCCACAGGGAACCAAAACAGCGCAGGACGCCGCACAGGCTATTGGATGTGAACTTTCACAAATCGCCAAAAGTATAGCATTCGACGCCGACGATGACATCGTTGTAGTAGTCACGAGTGGTTCAAACAAGGTCTCCAAAACAAAATTATCCAAAATTTTGGATAAAGATGAAGAAAAAATAGAGATGGCAAATCCCAGATTTGTGAAGAAAAGAAGTGGATGGAGTGTTGGGGGCGTGCCTCCATTTTGTTATAAAGAAAACATTAAGGTTCTTATCGATGAAGATTTGATGGAATATGATACAATATGGGCCGCTGGGGGAACACCCAATACTGTATTCACAATAAATCCTAATAAATTGAAGGAATATTCAGAAGGGGAAATTGCCAATGTAATCGAAGGATAATAATATGGCGCCGGCGGCAGGAATTTCCAAACCCTTATTTGGAAATGAAAACACTTGGAAAGTATAACTTTCCTAAAGGGCTTTCTTTGAACCTGCGTGGGCTTGCACCCAACGGATATTTCTCCAAAAACTCGAATCCGTCGCGTTGAGCCAGACTCCGCCACACCGGCATTTGTAGTATAATATGTAAAAATTCTCAAATACTTAAAAACTTTTTTCGGTAAGACTTTAATATGGAAGTGGAGATCAAATTCAAGGAGAATGAAAGAGAAATTGAAGTTGAAAAGAATAATAAGATAGAAGATGTTCTAGATAAAGCAGGAATTAACAAGGAAACGGTTATAGTTAAGAGAGATGGTAAAGTTATTCCTCCCGAAGAAGATGTCAATGATGGAGACTATCTAGAACTCATACGAATTATATCCGGGGGTTAATGGTGATTTTCTTGGATAGGTTGGGGAAAATAAAGGAAATTTCTAAGGATTATATGGAAGAGCTCGAGGATCCCGCACATAACTGGCACCATATACAAAGGGTTTACAACCTTTGCGAAAGAATATGGAAGGAAGAGGGTGCAGACCTTGAAGTATTGAGAGTTGGAGCCCTAATGCATGATATTGGTTTAACCGAAAATAGAGAAAAACATGGAATAATAGGTGCAAACTTGGCAGAAGATATATTGAAAGACTTGGATTACAATAGAGAATTTATAGATCATGTAACAGATGTGATAAGATCCCACAGATTTTCAAATGAATATGAACCCGAAAGTATAGAGGCCAAGATTCTCCGCGATGCGGACGAGTTAGATGCACTTGGAGCGATAGGAATAGCCCGAGTTATGTATGTAAGTCAAAGACATGGTAAAGAGATTCACGATCCGGAAAGGGAAATAGATGATGAATTGGATGGTATTAGTAATACCGCAATAATGCACTTCTATGAAAAATTATTGAAATTAAAGGAAAATGTGGAAACGGAAACTGCAAGGGAGATAGCCGAGGAGAGGCATGAATACATGGAAGATTATCTGGAAAGGTTCTTCGATGAATGGGAGGGCAAAAAATGAAGTGCTGGAAATGCAATAAAGAAGCGGTTATATACAGAAAATTCGAAGGTAAAGCATGGTGTGGTGAACATTTCTCCGAACAGATGGAAAAAAAGGTCAAAAAAACCATTAGAAAGGAAGGATTAATAGATAAAGGAGATAAAGTATGTGTAGCGCTTTCGGGTGGTAAAGACAGCTCACTTACATTGTATTTACTGAATAAAATTCTTGAAAGATGGCATGATGTAGAGCTCACCGCCTTAGCAATAGATGAAGGTATATCTGGATACAGAGAAGAAAGTCTCGGCAATGCAAAAAAATTATGTAAAGAACTTGATGTAGAACTCAAAATAGTGAGTTTCAAGGATAATTTTGGCAAGAATCTCGACGAAATACTTCAGGAAGACATGGATATTGGTGCATGTACCGTATGTGGTGTTTTCAGAAGATGGCTGCTCAACAAGGCGAGCAGAAAAATGGGGGCAGATAAGTTAGCAGTTGGTCATAACCTTGACGATGAACTGCAAAGTATATTCATGAACTACCTCAAGGGAGATATGAACAGGTTGGTGAGGATGGGGGCAAATCCACCACTAAAGGAAAATGATTTGCTTGTTTCAAGGATAAAACCTTTGAGAAACATTCCGGAAAAAGAATGCGGACTTTATTGTCTAGTCAATGGAATAGAAGTCCAGGAAGACGAGTGTCCTTATGTTAACGATTCGATGAGATTCGGGGTCAGGGATTTTCTAAATGAGATGGAAAAAGAAAGTCCAGGAATCAAATTCTCGGCGATCCACATGTACGATAACCTATTGCCCATTCTGAGAGAAAAATTTGAAGGAGACTATGGTTCCTTAAATAAATGCAGAAAATGCGGTGAAATAACCAATAAAGAAGTGTGTAAAACATGCAAACTGGCAGAAAAATTAGATTTGGACATCAAAACTACTTTATCAGTCTGAAATCATATTTCATCGGCACATAAGCTTCCACATCGCCGCTGTAACCACAATTTTCACATTCAAATCCTACCTGTACTCTTTCCCCTGCTAAATTTTCTGCATACAACATTTTTAGATCACTCCCACATGCGGGACATTTCTCAGGTTTTCCAACGTCACCACTTTTTCTGGTCTTCACTGTAACATTTACTTTTTCCAAATCCAAAGCTATCCTCCTGGTTCTGGGGGAAGAAATAGTAAACTTCTTATTCACCTTTTCTAATTCTTTGTTAACTATCTCAGCTAGTTTCTCCTGTGTTTCGATAACTCCTCTCTTTGACAGAACATTCTTAATAATTCTCCCTACCAAATCCTTTTTAGGAATTTTCATGTTAATATTTTAGAACAAAGATATAAAATTCTATCCGAACTTCTTTGAATTTTCTTCAATTAAGTCCTCAAAATCAAGGTCTTCCTCCACCTTCTTTATATCATTCCTTTCCACACTAAATCTCTTTTTCGTAAAAATCTTATTTTTCTTTCTGGAAACGTAATAATCATAATTACCGATCTTTCTGGCAAATTCCTCGATTTCTTTCCTGTCAAAACCTATCAACGGCCTTAGTATAGGAATTTTCACGGTTTCGTCTACGAATTTCATATTTTTGAAGAGTTCCTTATCCTCGGTGGTATCCGGACTGACAATGGCTTTACAGTTTTCCTTCTCGGCAATATTTTCCATTACCCTGTACAAAATTCTCTTATTCAACAAATAACCGAGATCTTTCTCAACATTTTCCTTAATTTTGAAAATGGTGTCTCCATTCTCATATCTCTTCATAGAGAACGTTTCTCCTATATTCCAACCTCCCAGAACACTTGAAACGTGTTCCCTTTCGTCCTCAAGGTTTTCGTATGGCCTATTGTCTACAAAAATTGGAAGGACCGAACAACCTCTCTTCATCATTAGCCAGCAGGCTACTGGAGAATATAGAGTATCGGATACCAAGACCAGAACTTTTTCCTGAGTACCAAGTGGCATGCCTCCGGGACCTTCAACCTTTTCCAAGAAAATATAACTGCCTCTCTGCCTTGCTTCCACATATATAGTCTTATCTGGATTGTCCAAATCAACTTCAAGATCTTCATTAGCCCCTAAAACCATGCTTCCTGCTTTCCTTTCTATCATCTGTGAAGTGAAATTATGGCTTCCTGACCTCCTTGCCCTTATAGAAAATGTATCTCCATCCTCGAAATATTCTTGCGATATTTCGGTTATCTCATCGCATATCGTATTTAGATCACTTTCTATCTCCTTTACCGGAGAAATGCTGACAATCCCGAATATTTTCCTTAGAATCTCAACAGCTCCGTCTATTTTCTCGGTTTCTATAAAAATTCTTCCTCTGGTCTTCTCTACACCATGTTCAATATTTTCAGAATCCAACCCTTTATGGATATTGGTTATCAATCTATCGGAAAATCTTCTCCTCACAGGCTTGCTCTTTAAGCCCAAT
>JBDGUQ010000129.1:1822-4152 GCA_042215785.1 Candidatus Aenigmatarchaeota archaeon | reverse complement strand
GGTGAAACAGAATCTCTATCTGTCTGGTATGGTTGTGGAAATAAAGTTAAACTTCTCGAAAAAATCCCTATTTCGGCATCTTTAGGACTTCTGTATGAAGCTGCCAATCTTTTTGTCGGTCTACGTAAAGAAGATTCCGGAAAAACAATGGGGTTAGCTGCCTACGGTAAGGACAAATATGATATAATAAATAACTTCAAATTAACGAACTCTGACTTTAGAGTTAGTAACGAGAAAATTCCTGAAATAGAGAGTAATAACGGACAAATCGCAGAAAGAAAAGTACTCGATGGGTGGATTGAAATTTTTGAGGACATAACAAAGACAAATTCCAACAAGGAATATTACTATGAATTTTCCAAAGAAAAACAAAAGTTTATCAGGAAGGTCGAATTTGAAGAGGTATATAAAAATTTAGCTGCTTCAGTTCAAAGCACTGTAGAAAAACTGGTACTGAAAGTTGTCAAAAAATGGCTTGGGAAAATAGACACTGACAATGTATGTCTCGCTGGGGGAGTTGCCTTGAATTGTAAATTAAACGGAAAAATACTTGAAAAAGAACATGTCAATAAATTATTTATTCAGCCTGCCTCCCACGATGCTGGCACAGCTTTAGGAGCAGCTATCTATTTATCTCCAATAAAAGAAATTGAATTTGATAATGTATTTTTAGGGCCGAGTTTCGATAATGAATACATCAAAGAAATTCTGGACAAGAAGAAAATATCCTTTAGAAGGGTAGATGATATTCCAAGAACAACAGCAAAATTACTGGAACAAGGAAAAATAATTGGATGGTTTCAGGGAAGAATGGAATTCGGTCCAAGAGCTCTAGGTAATAGGAGTATATTAGCCGATCCCAGAAAATCAGAAATAAAGGATAAGGTGAATGAATTCATCAAGGAAAGGGAAAAATGGAGACCATTTGCTCCAAGTATTAAAGAAGAGAAGGTAGACAAATATCTGAAAAATTCAAACCATTCGCCCTATATGATACTATCTTTTGATGTAATAAGTAATAAAAGGGGGTATTTAAAAGCTGTTACACATGTTGACGGAACTACTAGACCACAAACAGTGAGGAAAAGTGTAAACAATAAATATTGGCGCTTGATAGATGAGTTTGAAAAACTAACAGGTGTTCCTGCTGTTTTAAATACATCCTTTAATAAAAGAGGGGAACCCATTGTATGTACTCCTAACCAAGCTCTCAAAGATTTCTATACATCCGGGTTGGATTATCTTGTTCTCGGTGATTTTATAGTTGAAAAATGACTTAACGGTCTTTCTTCGATACTTAAATAATTTATGAATAAACAAAATAGTGGAACTATGGAAATAAGAAATATATTGAAAAAATATAATTTGAGTTCTTCCCTAAATGAAAGGGAAGATCAACACTTTATGGAAGACGAAGAAGTAATTGCTAAAATGATCGAATATGGGGAAATTGGAGAATCTGATACTGTTTTGGAAATTGGTTCCGGAATAGGTAACCTAACCGAAAAAATTGCCGAGAGGGCAGGCAAAGTATACGCAATAGAAAAGGATGACAGATTGATCACGATTGCACAACGAGAAGCCAACGGAAGAAATATTGATTATATAAATAACGATGTCTTGAAAATTGACATACCATCTTTCAACAAATCCATTTCCAATCTACCGTATAGAAGAGTAGAACCAATATTGGAAAAAATATCAACTATTGATTTTGAAAAGGCCGTTTTTACAGTTCCTTACAAATTTGCTCGAAAATTAAACTCCGATTCATATGAAGGTATCTTTGCGGAAAGGTGTAATGCCTACTACAATATAGAAGTTATGGATGAAATCAGTAAAAATAGCTTTTACCCATCACCCAGACACAAGTCAAATATAATAAAAATGGAACCCAAAGAAGATTTTGATTTTAAAGAAGAGAAGGATCTTTTCGTCACGAAGGAAATGTTCCAAAAGTACAAGAGGAAAAAAGCTAAAAATGCAGTAATTGAATCCCTAAAAGACTTACAAGAAAGGGTTAATGGTGAAAGAATTAGTAATAGTAAGGCTAGATATATAGTATCTAATTTTGATATTGAAGAAGAGGAGTTGGAAAAGAGAGTACCTCAATTATCTTCAGAGGATTTCAAAAAATTGATGGATAACATCAAGAGTCTTGATTTTTGATTTTTTCATAAATATTTGTCAACGTATTCAGATATTTATCGAAATCTTCATTATTTCTTATAAAATTCAATGCATTTTCCCTAACGTCCTGAAACTTAGATTGACACAAAGAATCAATCTTATTGGTATAATCTTCTGTATCCATTGGTTTTACATTTAAA
>JBDGUQ010000129.1:0-1812 GCA_042215785.1 Candidatus Aenigmatarchaeota archaeon | reverse complement strand
TATTTTATCATCACACCCATACTCCTCAGGTTTTTTATTAGTAATTACCGGTGTTCCAACACCCATTGATTCTTTAATTACACGAGATGAATGAATTCCAACGTTGAATTTCTCCTCTATTACAAAAACACAATCCATAGATCTTAACAAGTGCGGTACTTTCCAAGGAGGCATAAAATTTTCAATAAAAACTTTTTCTTCCAAATTATTCTCTTTGATATAACTGATAATTCTATCTTTGTAGGGACCATTTCCTACAATATAAAAGTTGAATTCTTCATCTATTTGTTTAAAACTTCTCAATATATTTAATATACCTTTACTTCTTCTGAGTTTGCCCAGATAAAGAAAATCCTTACCTGCATTCCTGTTAAGAAACCACTTATCCAAATCAATTCCTTCTATCTCGGGACTAAAAATCTCGGTATTTATCGACTTCTTAGCTTCAAATATTTGGTCCTCAGATTTATACTCACTGAAAAATTCAGCTAAGCCGGGAACGGTAATTATGGATTTGGACTCCTTTAAAATATTTTCCAATACTGTATTATAGTTTCTCGAATTAAGGAGTCTTGTTATATCACTTCCTGCATGTTTCAATACATGTGGTATATTCGTCTTCCTTGAAACATGGGATGCGGCGGTACCATATGGAAGGAGATAATTTGATACAATCACATCAGGTCTATCTTTCTCAATCACTTTCAGTGACAGAGAAATGAGTTTTTGGGTATATTCGGGACTATAAGGTATGAAATCATTCTTAATGAATGGATCGGTGTTAAAAACTTCTATATTTTCAGGTTGATAGTTATCTTCAAAATCATCTGTAATCCTCTCCCTATATTCGCCTTCGGTCTCCAAAGAATTCGTAACAATATCTATCTCTTCGTCTTTCTTTCCCAAACCTCTACTTATCCAATAAGATTGGGAAGAAATGCCTCCTTCAATGGGTGGGTATTTACCTATCTTTAATAATTTCATACTATCGCCAACAGTTGGGGTCTTCATTGAAATATGAACCATTGACTGTGTATGCCATGGCCCTGCAACCCCTACAATAGGGTAATAAGTCACACTGTCCACATTTCTCTATAGATTCAAACTCTCGAAGTTCATTTAATTTCTCTGACTCGATAAAAACATCCCTTATAGATTCCTCTGGTAACTGACCAATTTCTATAGGCAATCTTCTACAGGGATAACATGTTCCGTCGGGTAAAACTGTCAATAAATTGAGGCCGACAGAACATCCACCATAAATTTTATCTTTGTTGTCATTCGTTTTTATCAAACCAACATTCTCTAAGATAATGGACCAGAGCGGTTCTTTTGTTCCTACTTCTATCTGGCTTGTCATGTTTTTATTAAAAATATCATAAAGAAATTTTCTGTATTCATTTTTATTTAGAATATCTTCCCTATTATTTTCAACGTTCTCTATGGGAATAAATCTCGCAAAATCGAATCTTTCAAATTCTAAATTGGAAATCTCTTCGAACAACTCTAAAACACTACTAATATTTCTCTTAGAAACAGTAGACATCACCCTCAATTTACTATTGAAATTTCTGAATTCATTTAATGTGTTTATAGCTCTATCGAAGGCGTCATCACTCCCTCTTATAGTATCATGAACTTCCCTTGTTCCATCCAAACTTATTTGATAATCATACACATATTTCTCAATCTGCCTAATTTTACTTACTTCTATAGGATTGCCCAAAATTCCAACTTCTATACCTTTAAAATATGCATACTTTGCTAACTCAATAAAATGTTCCCTCTTGAAGGGATCTCCGCCTGTAAAAT
>JBDGUQ010000038.1:2564-4172 GCA_042215785.1 Candidatus Aenigmatarchaeota archaeon | reverse complement strand
CATCCCATTATTCCTGAAGATGCACCTACTATACCTCTACTGATTGTTCCAGCAATATAAAGAAAATATAGTAGAATAGGAGGAATTGTCACAGCTAGTAAGAATAGTAATAAAGTATTTCTATTATTCATCCTTTCCTCGCAAAATCTCCCAAAAATCAATATACCAATTGAATTTCCCAATAAATGACTCAGATTCTTATGTGCAAGAGCATATGTTAATAGGGTTTGTATATTTGCTAGACTTAATTTTGCTGCTCGGAAGCCAAGAAAGAATTTCAAAGAATACAAACGTTGTAAAAGATAAGTTACTAAAATTGTAGATAGAATAAAGTAGATTATTTTATGTTTTTTTATGTCTTCAATGATTTTTCTCGAAAATTTATAAGGTATCATTTATTTAGATTTTTTAATAGAAAATTTATAAGTTTCTAAGTTCAATATTTTTACAAATAAAGTGAAATCATGATTTTTTCTGTTGATGAAGAAGAGATACAACTAAAGGAATTGCAAGTAAGAAATTTTTCTGACCTTAATATATTGGAGAGGAAAGATATTGAAGAATGGGTTGTAAAGGAACCCCGAATTCTTGGTGAAGACCTTTTAATAATCACTACTGAATACGATAATTATGAAAAAATAAGAAATAGATTAGATGTACTTGCATTAGATAAAAATGGAAAATTGGTTGTAATTGAACTTAAAAGAGATAAAGCGGATAAGACAACTGATTTACAGGCTATTAAATATGCCAGTTATGTTGCAACACTTACAGCCGAAGACTTACAAAAAGAATATGGAAAATTCCAGATTGAAAATTCAAACAATGAATTATCACCAGAGGAAGTTGGTGAAATATTCAAGAATTTTTTATCAAATACCGATTTAGAAGTCAACATTGATGATAATGGATGGGCAGAATTCGAACTTGATAATAAACCAAGAATAATATTAGCAGCAGGAGACTTTGGAAAAGAAATAACAGCTCCTGTCGTGTGGTTAAGAGATGAATATGGTATTGATATAACTTGTATTGAGTTAAATCCTCTAAAACATGAAGGTGAAATACTCCTAAATAGCAGGATTTTAATACCAATTCCAGAAACAGAGGAATATATGGCCAAAAGGAGGGAGAAGAAGGAAAGTGAGGAAAAGAAAACAAGGAAACGTGCAATAAAGGTACTTCTTGATCGGGGAGTTCTTGAAGAGGGTGAAGAAGTAGTTTTTAACAAAGAGAATTTACCACCGAAGGAGGAATGGAAAATGGAACCAGATGAAGATTTTTGGAAGGCAAGAGTGACTGGAAAAACAGGGCAAAGTGATAACATTATTTGGTTGTATGATAATGACACATATTCCTTTAGTGGCCTAACAAGAAAAGTACTCAATAAATTGATAGGGAGAAATGAGGACAAGGCAATTAATGGGTATATATATTGGTGTCATCCAAAGTTTGAAAATAGGACATTAAGAGACCTAAGAAATAGTAAAGTTAAAGTTACATGAAATTACAAAGAATAAAATAAAAAATTCTATTTATTTCAGTTCTTTGGGTTTTATTACTTCTTTTTGTCCCTTATATTCAAATCCTAAATCAGTGTTTCCATAT
>JBDGUQ010000038.1:0-2554 GCA_042215785.1 Candidatus Aenigmatarchaeota archaeon | reverse complement strand
TCATCAGAATCAATTTTCTTAAGTTGTTCCTTTACCCTTCTTCTTCCTTCTATAGCAAATTCAATATATTCAATCATATCTTCTTCGTCAAACCCTTCATCAGGATGTATAAGTTTTATTAAACCAGATACTGTCTTTTTGATTGCATCTATATCTCTTTTATCACATTCTTTATTTAATTCAACATATTTCCCTACTAGATCAGAATATGATCTATCTCTCATATCTCTAAGATATTCAGATAAATAATTTGTCAAAAATCCAAATCTATCGGTTAGCAATTCTTCGTTCATTTTCGGTATTTCCCAACCTGGTATATAGAAATGAATTCTATCAAGAAATGCCATATCTTCCATCTCTTCTGGAAAAGGTTTAAACAAATTCTCTCCTCTATCCAATAGATTTTGTATATTCAACTCAATATTTCCTATATAAACTACAGAAGCATAGGCAGGAATCGATTCTTTTCCCCGAGAAAATAATCCTGATTCCATATAATCCTTTAACATCTGAATCATTTGATCTTCTCTAAATTTCATTCCTCCAACTTCATCAAATGCTACAGTATCCCAATATCCCACTAACCCAACCTCACCTGTGTTTAAATTTTGAAATAATTTCGCAACGGTTGTTTTACCTCCAGAAATCAAAGTTGAATAAGGGGAAATTTCTCTATACACAAAACTTTTTCCAGTTCCCCTCGGTCCCAATTCAACAAGATTGTAATTACTTTCTACAAGGGGAATTAACCTTGAAAGTAACAACATTGTTTCCCTTTTATTAATTTGATTTGGTTCAAGTCCTATACTTCTTATGAGAAGATTAATCCATTCCTTTTTTGTGTAATTGGATCTTTTATCTATTATTCGTTCTACGTCTACATTTGGTAATTGAATGGGTTTAATGTTCTCTACATAAAAAGGTCTATGTTTTTTCCCTTGTTTTTCATTTGGATTAAAACCAATTTCCAAAACGGCCCAAAGTCCTCCAGAAAGTGTTTGTTCATAATTATTAACCTTTTCGTCTGTAATATTTATCTTTCTTAACCCACAGGTACCAAGTTCTGCCCAGTATTTGTTTTCTTGCTCTTTGTAACTTACCTTTAATTTATCTATTATTTTATAGGATCCTTTCTCCTTTATCTTATGTTTAATTAAATCCAAATCTTCATTTCGAATAAAATGTTGGGACAAAATATTTTTTACTTGTGATATGCCTTCCTCAATTAGTTCGGGATCATTTGAACTGCAGTACCTTCCTATAAGATATTCTAATACATAAGAAGGAACATTAACACTGACTTTCAAATCTCTAACTAGATCTTTCCTCACTACTCGTCCTTTAAAATCCTCCAATAATTTATCATTTAAATCATTCATAGGCCATCATCTCCATAAATTAGATTTATATCTATCTCTTTTTTATCTAACATCACATTAGTATCATCATCAAATACCTCCAACTTTATTTTCCCTGTTTTATTCTCCACCGCTGAAGTATCAAGTTTAATTATAGCCTTGGTTGTACCAAAACTTACAGGACTAAATATATCTTCCTTAGTTACTTTATTACCATATTGGGAAACTTCTATTCTAACAACTCTTTCAGATGAAAGTTTGGATTGTTTCCCTTTGAGTTCGATTTTAAATTGAGGAGAACCTACTTCTTCAGGTGCCTCAGATATAGAAACTTTTATATTATCTTCTGTGCTCGTTTTTCTAGATATTTCAACTATAGGAATTATGAGTTCTTGAAGAGAAATTCCTCCATGCAAAAACTTTCTACCTCGACCAGGAGTTGAAAATACACCCAAACTTGGTGGGAAGACAAAATCAAGGTCAGTATTTATCCCATAATCCGATATATTTACCATTGTATTTTTTTCAGGTTTTAATTTCTTTCCAAAACAATACCGAGGTCCGGAATCTATTATTTCTCCTTCAGGTTTTGGAACAGGTTCACTTTCTGTTTCACTTGGTTTATATAAGAATCCATGATCAGTAGTTACTAAAATTTTCTCAACACCATCTTTAAGGAGTCTTTTGGCTTTTTTCTGGGCTTTGCCTATTATTCTATTAAATTGAGATAAACTGATTTCCTCAAGGTTTTCGCCCAATAAATCAAGTGTTTGTGAATAAATTAGAATTTTTTCTCTCGATTTTGACAACTCAGATATTTCCTTAATATCTTTTGAATTTAACTTTTCCAGGGATTTGTAAACTTTCCAACCATGTTCTCTAAGGTAATCAACTCTATCCCCTTTGGTGGTTACAGGCCTTTCACCCTTTTCTATATGGAGACTCCCACCATTAGATCTAAGTGAGATCTCCTCTTCCCCTGGCAATATTGAAGCCATTCCCAGATTTGTTTTTGAAGGAAGGACACCTAGAACTGGTTTAATATCTTGAACATTATCAAAGTCATGAGCTAGTTCGTATCTTAGAGCATCGAGCACAAAAACTACTGTACCTTCTTTAACAGAATCCAAAACACCGATTTGGCTCTCAATATCAATATCAGGTACATCAAATTCTTGAGAAAACTTATCATTCAA
>JBDGUQ010000169.1:0-4203 GCA_042215785.1 Candidatus Aenigmatarchaeota archaeon | reverse complement strand
GATTACCATTCTAGTGTCAATGGCATTAAAACAAGGACTCTAATCACAATCTCTTCCTGTATGTCGAAGTCCTTTGTTTCGAGTATTTTACCTTCTGATGTTACTATTACCACACTATAAGGTCCGGATTGCTTTAGGTCGGGTATTGAATCCTGTGATTTTTTCAAAGATATAGTAGAATTCATCATTTGCCCATCACCAAACCTAATGTGTAATTGGTAATAGTTAATTCCACTTGCATTTGTGGTTATCAAGATGAATAGACCAAATAATGAGAATATTGTGATTATTTTTCCATTTAAATCCTTCATATTATTGGCCTCCATAAGTAGTGCATTCTTCGGGTGCCCATTTTAGATTATATTTTGTAGTATTTTTATTTGCCCATTGCGTACACTTTTCTTTATTAAATTGCTCCCGCGAGTTAGGATAGCAGCATTGCATGACATTCACCATGAATTTTCTCGATACTTCGTTGTATCCGTTTTTATTTCCCGTCATAACACTTTTTTGTGCAGGTTTGAACCCATTCCCACCTTTACAATTCCAATAACAGCCTACATTTTCCTCACAGTTTTGTCCGAAATTCTTTGATGTGTCGAAGTTGGGCGCACAGAATCCTGAATAGTAAGGCGGGTTCCCTTTTTCCCACTTGCAGTCTTTTGATGTGAATGGAATATCTACCTCTTCACAAATAGATTTATTCTCTTTACCGTAGCAAAGATTCGGATCGGGAATATTACTATTATTGCACCAACTCGGACATCCTTTGATATCACAATTGGGTCCTTGAGTTTCTGAAGTAGGCCTTTTGTTAAAATATTCATCTTCTAGTCCACCGAAAGAATGTCCGAATTCATGTGCTGTTGTCAGTGACCAGTATTTCCAGAATTCATCACCTTCAAGCGCATCCCATGATCTACTTACTGCAAAGCCTTTGCCTGTGTAAGCATAACCACCACCGTTTGATTTTGCTACCAAAACTATAATTTGGTCATAAGGACAGTAAGAAGCATCTTTTAGGATTTCAGAATATTCACACATTTGACCACAATCGTAGTCTTTACCAGCATTTACATAATAGAAATTAAATTTATCTCTCCTTTCAGAAAAGGGTTTGAATGAAAATATACCATTATATTCTTTGTTGAAATCAAGGTGCTTCAATACGTCTTTCTTGAAGTTAGAATCTTTGGGATAGTCTGCGGCTACAAATACTAGATCAATTTTCTTACTTGAGTCTCCATTGACCTCAATCTTATTGCATCTTTTATTTTCACATTTACAAAAACCACCTTTAGAACCTGATGAACAATCACCTTTGAAATTAGATCCGAATTCTTGTTCACAATATTGATTGCAATCATACACATGGGTTTTGTATTCTCCATCACAATAGAATTCGGTTAATCTATTGTTTTGACAGAAGTCCCTGTATTTTTCATTGCCGTAAATTATATGACCCGCATCTTTTGGGTCCTTTCCATTATCAGTTTCATTACATGTTGGAGTTTTAACGAAGAAAGAACGGCTTTTGGTTGCATTATTTTTAGAGGAGTCAGAACACTTAACAGTTATTTTATGTTCTCCTTCAGGCAATTTACCTAAATTTTTGTATATAACTTCTTCTTTGGTGTCAAATTTTCTATCTTCAGTTTTCAATGGAGAAAAACCTCTCGAGTCCAAAGAAATATTGCATTTGTCAATGGCCGAATGTGAATCCTTTATAGTCGTATGTATTCTAACTTGGTTTACTGTGGTTGGTTTTTCTGGATTTACTGAAATATCTTTTATCTGTGGAGATTCATTGTCTACTGCACTTCCAACTTTCTTAATAGGAAGTACTTTACTGCATAAGTCGGTAAATTCTATATGACATAATCTCACTAAATCGTTTTCTTTGGCATCGAATTTTTCCAGAGATTTCCCGATAGTTTTATTCTTGCCTTCTTCGCAAATAAGATAGTTGAGTTTGAGATTTTCTTTATGTATTCTCGTTACTTCCACACATTTTTTGAAATTTTTTGAATATTTAATCAGTAGACTCCCATTTACTATTTTAGCATCATGCAGCTCCAGCCTCAAATCATTGACCTCTATTTTAATATTTTTCGGATAAGTGGACGACACTTCATTTCTGCCGGTCGGTTCTGATCCGGTTAGATACCCCCAGAAAGTATAATTCCCCGGATTTTCAAAATTAAAATTCCAGTTGAGTTGGCAGTGCGTTGATTTATTACAGTCAATTGTTTTATTGATAGTCTGGGAACTATTTTGTACTACATCTATAGATTTCATTCCATCTCCATCCCTTGCCGAAATACTTAATGTTACATTTTTGTGTGTTCGTGTTTTATCCGTTGATATTGAGAGGTTTCCTTCTGTGGGATGGTTTGGAATTGTAGTGGTTGTTGATGTGGAAGTACTCGAAGTTGTTGTGGAAGGGACAGTTGTGGTAGTCGATGAAGTTGTGGTGGGAATTGTTGTAGTGCTTGAAGTAGAGGTAGTTGAAGTAGTTGAAGTAGTAGAAGAAGTTGTGGTTGAAGTAGTCGATGAGGTTGTCGTGGAATGAGCAGTTGTGGTTGTTGGTTCAATTGAGCAGTCCCCGTTTTCATAACAATGGCCACTACAAGATGCAAAATTTGGACACCCAGAACAAAAACCAGTGTTTTCGCAGAACACATCACAGCATTGATTTTTCCAGCACACATCTTTGATTCGATAACAACAGAAGAAATAATTACAGGTATCTACATCAGTGGTTGTTGGTGTGGAAGGGACAGTTGAAGTAGTAGAAGAAGTTGTGGTTGAATGCCAATCACAGACCGTGCTTGGGCAGGCTACATGGCCTCCCTGACACTCCGTTTTTATTGTTTCTATGTAGCAATAGGTATAGTCATAACAATTGGGTATACAGCAGCAAATTTCCCTTTCAGGGTATACAGCAGCAAAGGAGATATTAGAAGTTGTGATAATATAGGAACCAATTATTAAAAATAATATAAGAACGAAAAATAACTCCCCATGTTTCATATTTATAGAAAATTTGGTTTATATAAAAAACTTAATCGTTTTTTGAAAAATCTTTCAGGCTTTTCTGTGTTCTCCTTGTTTTAAGTAACCTTGAAACGGATATCCATTGATCTAAAGGAATGTCCATTTTTTTATCTATGAAATTCATAACTTCTTTTTTAGTATTGATTTTCCTTGGTCTGTTCTTCATAGCGTTTCTTACCGATTCTCTCACATTCCAAACACCCACTGGAAGTATGTAACCGGGATGTACTTCTCTAAGTATTAAAACTCCTGCTTGTCTTCTGTTTTTTTGAAGTTTTTCCAATACAGCAAGTCTTGCAGCATAGTAACACCCACCTATTGATGCATATTCCTTTTTACCATCATATTCCTCGGAATCACCGAAAATTGCTATAGAATCAGAGGAAGGATTCCATGTAGTTTCGGGATAAAAAGCTTCAATTGATTCGTATCTCCAAGATTCTGGAGTAAATATTATAATCCACCTATTATCAAGATAATTGGCCTGATAGATATGATAACTATTTATTCTGGGATATGTTTTCACTTCTCTTCTCAAATCCTTTCCCAGTATATCATCAACAGCTGTTATGGACCACCTCGTCGGTACGAATTTTCTATTGTTCTTCAATCCTGTTCCTCCCACCATAAAAATGTCTTGGATTTTCGAAACATTTATTCCCTTTTTATGTAACTTTACGACAGCGTTTTTTGCTTTAAGATCTTCGTCATAGAACACCTTTTCCAATTGTCTCGAGCTTGTCATTGTTCCCCTGTTGAAAGATGTCATTTGGGCTGAAGGACCATAAGGTTGTGATTCACCATCTATTCTTATAGTTTCGTTTAATTTCTTTTTGAAAGTTACCTCACTTTCCGCTGGTTTTTTGGAGAGAACGAGATATCGTGTTTCTTCGATCTCCTTACTCAGACTGTCTGTTATCTCGACACTTGCACCAAGCCTTTTTTTGCCCCTTACCAAACTACCTCTCATTGAAATGATATCATTGATGTTCTTCTTCCCGAACCAGTTTTCAGGAGTAGAATACAGCGAAGTATCACCCCTTTCAGGAGGAACCAAAGGTCCAACATTTACATTGGGATAATCGTACCTTCCTATAAATACCGATGGGGGAGAATCTCCCTGTATGTGATCCGTATCGAATTGTT
>JBDGUQ010000084.1:0-4300 GCA_042215785.1 Candidatus Aenigmatarchaeota archaeon | reverse complement strand
TTTTCCTTCTGTTTTAGCCTTTTCTTTTATGAATTCCATAAGTCCTTCCACATCAACAAAATGAGTTATAGGAACCAAACTTCCATCATCATCCAAAAAAGCATAAGTAGCCGAACCACAATTGGGAGAACAGCCGAACTTTACCTGTGGTTCTCCCTTTATATTAGCTATTAAATCTGAAATAGGCGTAACAAACGTTGGTGGATACCAGTCTTCAATCTTCAAACTACCGTCCGTCTGTTCCTGTATCTTCTCATGTATCTCAGAAAACGAAATCCTTTCCCTATCTCGTGTTTCATCATCTATCTTATCCAGTCTACCTACAAAAGATATTGGCTGGAAATTGACTCCCCTAACCACATCAATATGCTCGGCAGCAAAATCTATTATATCGGCAAGCTGTCCGTCATTATGTCCCTTTATTATCGTCGGTACCAAAATAACGGAAGTTATTCCTACTTCTTTGAAATTTTCTAAAGCCTTTTTATTTTGCTCTATCCATGGATTAACATCTTTTGTAACACCATCAAAGCTCATATATATGGTATCACATCCAGCTTCTTTCCATTCCTTGACAAAATCATGATCCTCAGCTGCTCTTATTCCATTTGTATTGACTTGTATGTGGCTGAATCCCATCTCATCAGCCATTTTAATTATCTCCGGTAAATCATCTCTTACCGCAGGTTCTCCACCAGTTATCTGTATGGCCTTGGATGGAACAGGTCTCTGCTCCCTTACAACTTTCATCTGTTTTTTTAGTTGCTCAAGAGAGGGATTGTAAACATATCCCTCTGCTCCAGCATTTGCAAAACAATAAGAACAACGTAAATCACATCTATTGGTTACAAACAAATTAGTTAAAACTGATTGAGAGTAATGTTTATCATACAAATCAAAACTTTTAACCGTTGAATTTTCTTCACCAGTTTCCCAGTACTTCCTAAATTTCTTGTATTGTTCCGGTTCAGAAGATATTATACTTTTAAATTCACCGTGTTCAGGACATTCCTTTACTAAATAAACTTTACCATTCTCTTCCACCCTTTTGGCATCTATTTTGTTTATTTTACCTTCCTTCGCACACTCGGGGCAAATAGATTCTGTTTCAGCTAAAACTTCCATTTTTTCACCTAACATGTATTGGATTAATTAACTTTTAAAAGTTTTTAAAAGTTCTAAATAGTAGTAATTTCTTATCATATTTAAAGGTTATTTAGAAAATAAAAAAGATTTATTAAAAAGTCTATAAATTCCCAAGATCATTGCACACCCCCTATATTAACTTCAATCGCCATCGCTGGGTCCAAACACAATAGACATCTCCGTTTAGGTACCATCATCAGGTCCCATAATCTCACAATTATAATTAAATTCACTGGTATAAAAAATTTAGATCTCCAAAAACCATTTAATCCGTCTTAAATCCAATTACGACCGGATAGACACATTAACATAGAACATTATTTGATAGAGAAAAATAGATTACCCAACATATATCTCCACATTAAACTCTGTTTACTTGTTTTAAAATTTTATAAAGTGAAATAGTTATTTATTGGATAAAAATTATAATTCCTCACCGAACAAAGCAAAATATTGTTTCTTTAATCTTTCGTCCGACAAATCACTCCAATAACTTAATGATTGTTTTAAATTCCCCTCATCTCTATCAAAGAGACGACATACTACCTCTACCTGTTCTTCTCTACAAAGCCATGGTGGTGAATGCAAACTGGTTTTAATGTCACCTTCATATGTCCACATAGATCCATCTGAAAACTCTATACCCATCTTATATTTTCCATCTGATCGTCTACAGAAGTGAACCTTTCCAATATCGCCGTAATGATTTCTATCTCCTTTATTTCTAGTAATTGCAACAAATTCCTTTGAATTTAACGCTTCCATGTCAGGTGATTTCATAATTATGGTATTGACACTAAAACTTAAATATTTCAAATTCATAGATAGAGACTCTTCAGCCAGGCAAATCCAAAATACCCTCCATAGGCCAGTAAGAAGGATACAATTGTATTACCTAATATAGCAGCGAGAAGAAATTTCTTCCAGTCGTAATTTATCAATCCGGCAAATAACCCACTCACATCGTCTGGTAACGGGGTAACAGCAAATATGAAAAATACGAGAAAAGGACCGTGTCTCTTTACTTTTTGTTCTATATACTTCAATTTTTCTCCATATTTTGCCATCAAAGTCTTCCTACCACCCTTTCCAACTAGAACACCGGTCAAATCACCAACCGCAAACCCAATCCCAGATATAACTGCAACCCAGAAAGGATCTAGAAAAGCTCCGGATGCTATGATAACTGCAAATCCTGGAATCGGTAAAACAATGGAAGCGGAAGAAATAAGAGAAACTACTAAAACTCCGAAGTATCCATAAGCAACTATAAAATTAGAGGACCAGCTTTCAAAACTGGACAATAAAAACTGTATGTTAAAAGACATTACACTTCTATATGCTTCTCAATTTAAATAAAAGCTGTATTTGTAAAAACAGGAGAATTTTATTTATCGTGTTTTGCCTTCAATCCATTCCGCAAATTTAGTGGTGAACGAATGCTTTCTTCTCTCACTCCTCCAATCTTTGAATTCCCTTCGGGACATCTCTGCAAGAGTTTTCTCTCTCCCTTCTGGAATAAATATTAAGAATAATTTAGACCATGCATAATCAGGAATTTTACCTCTCTTCTCTGCTGATATCCTTCCCTTTACTGTGGATTCGAAATACTTTGGTTCTTCAAAATCTTTCTGAAAATATGCGAGACAGTTTTTGAATTCGCATTTTCTATCTTTGCCTTCAAGAAGTTTTAGGATGCCATCTATACCTATAGTTTCCAGGCTGTGGTTAACCAGAGTTTTTGGAAAACCGTTCAAAGAATTTATATAGAAGCCGGCATCCTGAGCCAAGGTTGGGTTATGTATTTCCCTATACGCATCCAAAACCTTCTGCTTTGCTATTCTTCTTAAATTTTCGGAGCGGGGTTCATCGAAATCAAAAGGTTCATGAACAATGTCTATATCAAAATCTGAAAATGATTTTTTCAAAGTCTTTACTTTCCCCTCATTACTGGTTGCAAAATAGATTTCTTTCATAATACACACTTAAAATTTTGGGTTTTGATTTAAATACTCCCTAATAAATTTCTTTGCAGCATCGACAACAATTCTATTGTATAGTGGATTATCCTGATTCTGTCTTTCAAGTTCTTCCCTTGATAGTTTGTTCCAAATTAATCTATCTCCGGTTGAAAAAGAAATATTTTGATATTTTTCAACCTCCTCCTTCATATCACTTGCATATCTTTCTAAAATACCCATAGATAAAAAATAGAAACAAATAAATTTAAGCTTCATTTTTTCCTTGGTTTTATAAAACAACTTGAAAATGAAGATCTTAAAAATTTATAAGATTTTTCCATCATTTATATTTATGGAAATAAACATAAGAGAAGCCGGATTAAATGATTTGGATAGAATATCAAATCTTGGAAGTAAAATAAGAGAGTTTGAGGTCAGTGAAGATACGAGGACATTCTGGCCCCGGAAAATTCTGAAAAAATGTATCAATGATCCGGAAGATATATGTTTGGTTGCGGAAAGAAAGAAAAAAATTATTGGATTTCTCATAGTAAATTATAATTCAAATTTCAAAAAGGCGATTATAGAAAATATTTTTGTCATGGAAAGGTATAGGAGAAAGGGAGTTGGAACAGAACTCATTAAAAATCTCCTTCAAAAATTGAAGAAATTGAAATGTGAATATATTGGAAGCTTGGTGAATTTGGATAATATAAAGGGTATTGAGTTCTATGGGAGTGTGGAATTTGATAGAGGTAGGAAGTTTATATGGTTCGATAGGAGGACATCAGAAACCTATGCTAGAGAAAGTGAAGAGAAGTAATTAATTAAAACAAAGGATACTACTTCTTATATATGGCAAACTTGGATGAGAGATTCTGGGAAGTTGACCTCATAAGAGGCCTTGCATTAATAGGAATAGTTATATTTAACTGGTTATATGCATTGAAATTTTTGGATATCTATACCTTTGAGGGCGGTCCCGCCTTCTGGTCCCTCGTTCCAATGGTAACCGCAGGAACCTTTATAGCACTGGTTGGTCTCTCTCTCAACCTGAGCTATTCGCGAGCCGTTAGGAAATATAACAAAAAGAATTTCTTTGGAAAATATCTCTCGCGGGGATTGAAAATATTCTCCTTTGGTTTGTTAATAACCGTCGTAACATGGTACTTCATGAAAGAAGGCTTCGTTTA
>JBDGUQ010000149.1:0-4325 GCA_042215785.1 Candidatus Aenigmatarchaeota archaeon | reverse complement strand
CTTCTCTTCTATATAATCGAGCTCTATACCATACCTATCTCCATTTCCAAGAACTCGGAATATTTCAGTTAAAACATCCTCCCTCGCAATTATGTAAAATCTACTGAACCCATGCTTCTTCAAACTCTTCACATTCTCCTCTATAACCGTGGAATTATTCAATTTAGCGGTGAATCTATAATCACCATTAAGCTTGTAATCCTCCTCTTCTCCACCACATAGGATAACCGCCGTCTTTTCCTCCCCCAGAGCTTTCTTCAATAAATATTCCACGGCCTGACTTGTATTCCGTATCTTGATACCATCCACTAAATCCTCAACCTCATCCATAACCTTCTTCTCTATAGTCAGAGAAACCTTCTCTTTCATAATTTATCCTATAAAGTAGTATGATTGTAATACATATAAATTTTAGCTCTCTTAGGTGTGTTTACAAGTAAATTAAAAAGAGAAAGTGAAAAAGTATGATAAAGTAGGATAAAGGTAAGATATTTTAATGCTCAACTCCCTCTATACTTTGGGTGATAATTTTGATAGAAGATGATGTAAAAAATATTCAGGAAAGAATTTCACAGTTCAAGCCACAGATAAAAAATAAAACATTTCTAGTAACGGGAGGAGCCGGCTTCCTTGGAAGCTGGGTCTGTGATGTTTTAGTTGAGATGGATGGAAAAGTTATATGTTTGGACAATTTTTCTTCCGGAAAGAGGAAAAATATAGAACATCTCCTCAGTAGAGAAAATTTTACCTTGATTGAGGGAGATGTTTCGAAGGAAGATTTCCTGGAACTTCCCAAGATAAAGAATAATAATTTTGATTATGTTTTGCATCTCGCCGCCCGGGCGGATCCAAAGGATTATCAGGAGTATCCCATAGAAACCATGGAAACGGATTCATTTGGAACCTACTACACATTGAAACTTGCGGAACGTGACGATGCCCTATATTACTTCTCCTCAACCTCAGAGGTTTATGGGGATCCCGAAGAACATCCACAAGAAGAGGATTATTGGGGAAATGTGAATCCAAATGGAAAAAGAGCCTGCTATGATGAATCTAAACGGTTTTCGGAAGCCCTGATAATGAATTTCTACAGACAGAAAGGACTGGAAGTGAAAATGAACAGAATTTTCAACACATATGGTCCCCGATTGCAGGATGGAAGAGCCCTACCAACATTTATCAGCCAGTGTTTAAACAACGAACCTATAACCGTTTATGGAGATGGCAAGCAAACGAGATCCCTTTGTTACGTTACGGATCTAATTGTGGGATTATTCAAAACAATTTTCGGGGGAGAGAATGCTGAGGTGTACAACCTGGGCAATCCTGAGGAAATGACAATTCTTGAACTGGCCAAGAAGGTAAAGAAAATGATTAATACGAATTCTGAAATAGTTTTTGAGCCACTGCCGGAAGATGATCCCCTGAGGAGGAAGCCCTCGGTGGACAAGGCTAAAAGACATTTTGATTTTAATACCACTGTTGATTTGGAAGATGGAATAAATAAAACCATAGAATGGTTCAAAGAGGTGAAAGGATGAGAATAAGTATTATAGGATCAGGTTATGTTGGGCTTTCTGGAGGTGTTGGACTCGTCTCAAAGGGACATGATGTAACTCTCGTGGATATAGATGAGGAAAAGGTTGAGAAGATAAATTCAGGCGAGCCTCCCATATATGAAGAGGGTATGGAGAAAATGTTAAATGAAGCCCTGGAAAATAATAAATTGAAAGCTACCACCGACACGGAGAAAGCTATTAAAGATACTGAGGTTACCTTTATAGCTGTCGGGACTCCTTCAGATGCGGATGGTAAGATAGATTTAACGGCGGTAAAGGCAGCCTCAAGAGATGTGGGGAAATCTTTGAAAGAAAACGATTCATATCATGTAATATCCGTTAAAAGCACGGTTGTTCCGGAAACGGTTGAGGATGAAATTATTCCAATTCTAGAAAAATACTCCAATAAAAAAGCGGGAAGTGATTTTAGTGTATGTATGACTCCGGAATTTTTAAGGGAAGGAGTCGCATTGGATGATTTTCTAAATCCCGATAGAATTGTTATAGGGGAATTGGATGAAAGAAGTGGAAACAAATTGGAAGAGGTATATAAAGATTTTGATGCTCCCATAGTACGGACCAGCATCAAAGCAGCTGAAATTATAAAATACGCTTCAAATTCTCTGCTTGCCACAAAGATCACATTTGCAAATGAGATAGGCAATATTTGCAAAAAATTAGATGTGGATGTTTACGATGTGATGGACGCAGTGGGTTTAGATCACAGGATAAACAGGGACTTCCTCAACGCTGGATGTGGATATGGAGGAAGCTGTTTTCCCAAAGATGTGAAAGCTTTGATAAATAAGTCCAAAGAACTGGGACATGAACCCGAGCTGTTGAAAAATGTGGATGGTTCAAACGAAAGGCAGAAGACCAAAATTGTTGAGCTGGCCGAAGAGAAAATAGGGAAATTGGATGGTAAGCATGTGGGTATCCTGGGATTATCATTCAAACCAGGAACGGACGATATCCGGGAAAGTCCCGCTATAAACGTCATACAAGAACTATTACAAAAGAATTGTACAGTCCACGCACATGATCCCAAGGCCATGGAGAACATGAAGGAACTGTTCCCCGAGGTCAACTATTACGAAGATCCACATGACGTCCTCCAAAACTCGGAAGTATGTAAAATTCTAACTGACTGGGATAATTATAACAATCTAAATAAAAACCACCTTTCACATACAAAGGTCTTTGAGGGTAAGAGAGTTCTGGATGAGGATGTGAATAGAGAAGGGCTATGCTGGTAAATCTGTCTAAAATTTCAAATAACCCTTAATTATCCCCAGGGCAAAGAACAGAAATTTGAAATATATTATCAAGGAACCTAAAAATATGAATTTTTTCTCCCTCCTAGCAGCATAGAGAGAAGTTTGTATATGTAATAGAAATAGAAATATTAGAAAAATTATTGTATAAAGGAAATTTACAGGAATTGTAAATATTACGAAAAGTGTCAATAACAATGTTAACGGTATTTTAAGGAAGTAAAAGAACGAATTGTAGCTTTGTCCTGACTTCTTATCTGGATGCTTTTTGTACAGGAGTCTCCCCCACACTCCTCTGTCGAAATTCATTCCCATATAATTAAAAAACGAATTGGGATGTTCATGCTTGACTATAGCGTTGGGATTATAGATCATCCTATAACCTTCCTTGTCCAATCTGTAACTTAATTCCGGATCTTCACCGGAGGCCTTCCTAAAATCTTCATCAAAACCACTAACCTCAAGGAAGACTTCTCTATCATAACCTGCCGAATAGGAACCTATAAAATCTATACTTTCCTCCTCTTCCATCCTTTCGTATCTTTCTTCAACTTCATACTGGACAAATCTGGCCAGAGTCGAATCATCATTTAAACACTCATACCTTCCCTGTACTCCAACAACGCCATTTTTCTCAAGGGAAGATGTCATTTCTGAGATCCAACTCTTAACGGGAACACAGTCAGAATCAGTAAAAAGAATGTATTCTCCCTTAGCTTCTCTGGCTCCATGATTTCTTGCAGCAGCCGGGCCCTGATTCTTCTGATTAACTGGCTTTACCTTTGAATGTTCTTCAGAATATTCTTCCAAAATCTCTCTTGTCCCATCAGAAGAGCCATCATTCACGGGAATTATTTCATAAGAATCGTTGAAATCTTGGTCTAACAGCGCATCAATTGTCCTACCGATCTCATCTTGAGCATTGTAAACAGGTACAACAACGGAAGTTTTTACCATAGAAATCATTTATTTAATTTTTTCTTGTATGTTATAAAAATATAATAAATTTTAATAAATTATATCACTTCAATTCTTAGTTATTAGGTTAACCATTCCACAAATGTTTGAAGAATGTTTTCGCACTGATCAAAGTTCTTTTAGCTTCTCTGTAACTGGTTATGGATTGTTTGAACTTCATCCAGATATATTCCTTCCTTAGATAGAATTCCTTCTCCGCCCTTGCACACCACTCTACAAGTTCATCCGAACTCATTCCCTCCGGTCCTTTAACATTTGTATGATGTCCTCCTTCTTCTCTGATAAATGTTGAGAAATCTTCAGATTCTATCTTATCATTCTCCTTGGCCCATTCATAGGCTTCCGTTCCAGGATAGGCCATCAGGGGGTAAAATTGCGCTGTATCCGGATTCAACTTCTTCGCAAATTCGATAGTTCTCCTCATGGAATCCTTTGTATCGTTCGGAAGTCCGAGTATAAAACAACCATTTACAAGTAAACCCACATCGTTACAGTTTTCCATGAATTTGAC
>JBDGUQ010000063.1:3890-4347 GCA_042215785.1 Candidatus Aenigmatarchaeota archaeon | reverse complement strand
CTTACCTTCCTTTTTCCAAGAAGCACGGGTTCCACACATCCTGCACTTGAGATTGCATCTATTTGTGGGATGGATTTCCAACCTATAAGGACCTGTTCTTTTGTTCTTTTTCCAGTTTCTGAGAATCTCGATTTTAGAACACATAAGTAATAATATTGAAAATAATCTTTTAACTATTTATCCTTAAAACTAATATTGAACTTACTATGTCGGAAAGTAAAAGAAATAGAATAGAAAACTGGTTAAATGGTATAGAAGAACCAATCTGGAATATGCAACTACAACCTACAGATAGATGTAATTTGAAGTGTCAATTTTGCTGGAGAAGGGAATATACAAGAGAATTTGATGAATTATCCAAAAATAAATGGCTATCAATAGTAAAAGATGCATGTGAAATGGGAGTCAAATTGCTAACATTCGTAGGTGGTGGGGAACCCCTTCTCAGAAAAGATGT
>JBDGUQ010000063.1:0-3880 GCA_042215785.1 Candidatus Aenigmatarchaeota archaeon | reverse complement strand
AGATGTTATACTTGAATCAAGTAAAATAATGCAAAATTATGATATAGAGGGCGCCATCGTCACAAATGGAACCTTATTTACAGAAAATATGGTTAAAAAACTTGTAAAAAGAAGGTGGGAAGGAATAGCGTTTTCAATTAATGGTGCAAAGGCACAGACAGACGATTTTTTGAGGGGCAGAGAGGGTACATTTAAGAAATCAATAAAAAACATTAGACTCTTCAATAAATGGAAAAAACAGAAAGAAACAGAATACCCAAAATTGACAATCCAAATGGTTATCACAAAATACAATTACGATGAAATTTTACCCATGTACGAGATGGCAAAAGAAGAAAATATCGATATAATTCTTTATAGAATGGTCAATGAAGGGGGAGACGACGAAAAAAGATTCTATATTGAAGAAGGAGCTTTACGGGAAGTCAAAGAACAACTTCAAAGAGTTAAATCGCTTTCCAAAAAAGACATGATAGAAGTTAAACAGGAATTCGAAATAGAAGATGTTGAGAAGGTTCTCCGAAATAATTTGGGAAATAAAGAAGGAGAAGAAGCCAAGAAATCATTTGAAAAGGACGAAGAGGAAAAAAACATCCCACAAATACCTTGTGCCAAACCTTTTTCAGAAATGGTTATCCTTGCAGATGGAACCGCACACCCCTGTTGTGTTATAGCAGAAAGCAAATATAAAGATGATGGACTTGATCTAAGTGAGATAGAAGACATAAAAAATAAAAATTTAGAAGATGTTTGGAATAGCAGAAAAATGGATAGAATACGAAAAACAATGATGGAGGATGAACTTCCTGAAAGATGTAAAAGATACTGCACTTTAGATATGATATATAGAGAAAAATCAGGGGCTATTTATGAGAACAAATGGTAACTATCAGAAAAGACATTTGATCTATAGTCGATTGTAAAGGCATATTTCTTGTTGGACAAGTAAACTACCTTTAATAATGCTCATTGATAAAAAATTATTAAATATATGAAAAAAAAGAAAACCTTAATACTTACAGTTATATTATGTCTTTTTATAATATCTAGAATATTTGTCCTTTTTTATACAAATGCAGGAACGGACTTTCCCTATCTGGAACAATCTGGAAGAATGGGAACAATTGGATTTCAGTGGTCTAGGGGTCACCATCAGTTGTATATAGAAATGGCCCATAAATTCGATGCCGATCACCAATTGGGCCTCCCTTTAATGGGAATAACTTCAGGCATTTTATTCGAAATTTTCGGCATTTCTTGGCAATCTTTAATGTTTACTGTAGTTTTACAGGGAACCTTTTTATTATTTTTATTGTTCATGTTCATTGAAAAACATTTCTCATTGGAAGAAGCGGTAATGGGCTCTCTTATTTACTTGTTCGCCTTTCCAACGTGGATCATGACAACCTCCTCCCAACCTTCTACAACACTTCTTGGAATATTGACATCCTTCTTTGTCTTAAACATGACAATAGAATGTCTATCAGAAAAAGTTAATAATAAGAAAATCATAATAACTGCCTTATCTATAGGAATATCAATTTTCTTGGATTTTTACTGGAGTCTACTGACTTTCCTGGGTATATCCATCTACCTTTCGATTTACATACTGAAGAAAGATTTAAAAATCCAAATAGACCGCGACAAATTACTAACTTTCACTTTGGTCTTATTCATCTCGCTAATTCCATTTATTCATTATCATTGTAATGTATATAATAAAACGGATACAATTGGTTTTTCGGAAATCTCTTCGAAAAAACATGAATCGAAAAGATTAGAACTGATTGAAGGTAATTATGTAATAAAATCCGGTGTATTCTTGTATTCTTTCTTTCATTCATTCGGATTTCTGAAACATGGAAATTCTTTATTAGCCTTGTTTATGAACTCTGTTTTTTCAATTCTAACGATAATTTCATATATTGGAATCTCTTATCTCTCGATAAAGAATATTCTGAAGGGCAAATTTACTACTAAGAGTAATATATACACAATAACAATGCTTCTTATAATTTTGAACATAAGTATATTCTTCTTCACTGGTTTGTGGAGAGAGGTAACAAGATTCAATAATATTTTCCTACAAAGACAGTTCGGGTATTTTAGCTATTTACATTTTCTATCTATTATTAGTTTTGTTGTGCTATACTTCAAAATAAAGAGAATTAAAAATATTCTAAAATTTCCAATAATTATGGTAATAGTAATTTCTACACTAATTTCCATATTTACATTTGCAAATGTTACAGGACATTTTGTCTATAATCCCATAGAAGGAATTTATTATCCTATCTTAAGCTATGAAAAAGCACCTGAATTATATAAGACAAAACCCCAGATATTCGGATATAAATCCCTGACAAAAAATAGTACGGAAGTTTATGGTAATCCTCCAATACCCAGAAGTATTGAAAGGATGAACAGTATGTGTAAAGAATATAAGAATCGAAAAATGTGTCACAAACTAATTGGAACTTATTTCGGCCATGTAAAGAGATATAATTTAAAGGAGGGTATTGAACTTTGTGAAAAAATTGATGGGCCCAAAAGTTGTAAAGATGGAGTTTCATGGTCTATTGGCTACTATGCTGCGTATGACCAAAAAGCAATGGAAAAGTATAGAAAATTTCCAGGAATCAACAAAAATAGTTTTGAGGAAGGAGTGAGAACTTACAGAAAATTAAATAAAGAAAATGTAGAGACTGGAAGCTTAAAAGAAATCAAATCATCTCTAAAAAAGTTCAATACCATATTCAAAGGAAAAATTTCAAAGAATATTTTCTCCTATTTTAAATCTACAAATTAATTCTTATTTCATTGTTAGTTTGAATGTGTGTAGTAACACAATTCTGACAACTTCCAGGAAGATTGCCATTTAAAATGTTTCTTCTGAATTCATTAAATTTTTCTCCATACCAAATATCACTAAACGTTTTATTCTTAACGTTTTCATGTAAGGGAGAAGTTGAACATGGCCAAACATCACCATTGGCCTCTATTTTTGGCCATAGCCAAGGTTCAAAACAAGCTGCATTTGAAAATTCCCCTGCTTCGTTTTCCTTTATATTTTTCTTGATTTCCTCTCCGATAGAACCGGCCTTCTCCATTTTTATTTTTTTTAGTTCCTGTAAGTTGGTGGATATGTAATTATTTGACTTTTTTTCTGCCTCTGGAATTACACTCTCTACAAGTTCTTGTCTTTCCTTCTTAGATATTTTCAATGTCTTATCAAATTCGTTATTAATAGTAAGTGGCTCAAAATTGATATTATCCACATTAAGTTCCTCACAAAGAGAAATCATCTGAGGAAGGGTTTTATAATTCTTCTTTGTCAAGACAAAATTAATCTCTATTTGTGGCTTTTCTTGATCTTTTAAACTCTCAAGTAATTTCAAATTTCCAATTGTTTTCTTAAATGAACCTTTTCTGCCCCTCAAAAAATCATGTATTTTTGCATTAGGTCCATCTATGGAGAACACAACACTATCCCAACCCACATTGATTATTTTTTGAGATAATTTGTAATTTAAAGGAATACCATTTGTTATTAACCTTCCTCCCATGTCGAATTTTTTTATCTTCTTCATCATTCCTATCGTTAAATTGGCTCTTGAAAAGGGCTCTCCTCCTCCAGAAATGAGTACCCTATTAACATTCATATTACCTAATTCTTCAACTACTTCAAACCATCTTCCTTCTGATAGTTCCTCTTTATATCCATAATTTTCATTTCTCTGTGCACAGAAAATACAGTCCAAAGTACATACATTAGTAGGATATATTTGAACCTTTTCTGGAGGGGCTTTCTTACCTTTCTTCCATTTTCTTAACCTACTCAAAATTTCGTCATTCATTTCAAAACATTCCAAAAAAGTGT
>JBDGUQ010000028.1:0-4339 GCA_042215785.1 Candidatus Aenigmatarchaeota archaeon | reverse complement strand
CTATAAAGTTAATGCCATTATTCAAAGCTGTCCTGTATATATCCAGAATTTCTTCCACGGAATGTTTCGAATCGGCGAACTGGCCACCGCCAAGTCCAATTAAGGAAGACTTTATTCCTGTAGAACCCAAAGCTCTCTTTTCCATAATAAAGAAAGTAGACTCAATTAATAAATAATTTTCCAGTGTTAAAATTTATAGGTGAAATATTTGATAAGGAAAGATTATCCAGTAACCAATGTATATCTATTCAAAAATAAGCTCTGGTTAGATGAATTTTCCACAAGAATGCACGAATGGTTGAAAGGCAACAAAAGGCCTCCCATAAAAATCGATGCGGAGCTTCACAGGCGGTGTAACCTTAAGTGTAAATTCTGTTCAAGGAGGGAATCAGACAAAGATTTAACAGAAGAATCCAAAAAAATAGAAGTTTCAAAGAAAAGATGGCTTGAAATAGCAGAGGAATCCGGAAAAATGGGTGTTAAAGGATGGAATATTTCAGGTATAGGGGAACCGATGTGTAAACCCGATTTGACTCTCTCCGTAATGGAAAAGCTAAAGGAATATGATATTTTTGGAGAATTAACCACTAATGGAACCCTGTGGAACGACAAAATGATAAGAAAAACCGTTGAAATGGGATGGGACAGTGTATGTGTCAGTTTGGATTCACCCGATAAAAAAACTCACAATGAACTAAGACAGGGTAATGCTTTTGACAGAGCTGTAAGAACTGTTGAACTTTTCGAATATTATAAAAAAGAAATGGATAGGAAAAGACCTTCGGTTACACTAAACGTTGTATTAAACAAGAAAAATTACAAACAGATGCCGGAACTTTTTTATCTAGGAAAGGACCTGGGAATAGATGCCATTTTCATCGAACCCATGATAACCTATACTGTAGGGGGAGAAAAATTGAAATTAAACGAAGGTCAAATAGAAGAATTCAAAAAAATAGCAGAAGAATGTAAAAAAATAGGAAATAAATACGGTATAGAGCCCAATATCAATTGTTTTACAGAAGATGAAGAATACGATAAAGAATTGGTAGGCAAGACAAGTAAAATGAAAGATGTTTTAGAAGAAGAACAAAAAAACGGCGGTGAGAATTACAAAAATCCAAGTAAAGAATACGATGAACTGACTGATAAAATATTAAATATACCCTGCTATTATCCCTGGTTTTATATGATAATTACTGCAGATGGCTCCGTTGCCCATTGTGGGGAAAAAGAAGAAAAAAATGATAATATAAAAGACAGTGGTTTAGAAGAAATATGGTATGGAAAGGATTTTGAAAAAACAAGGGAACAATTCAAAAAAGGAAATCTCCCGGATTACTGTAATAGATGTAGACCAAATGTGGTAGGTGATGCTAGGAGAATAAGAAAAAGCATAATAGAAATTAGAGATAAAGAATATTTGATAAACTCATTAAATGAAATAAAAGAATACAATCATTCACTTAAAACAAAAAAGAAAATTATAAGAGATGGTAAGGGAAATTTTGAAAAATGTGGACCGAATTGCAGACACAAAAAAGAATTGGAAGAAATAAAAAATAATTTCCTATACAAAATAACTTCAAATTTAACTTCGAAGCAAATAGGAAGAAGTATCAAAGAAGTGATAAATAAATTAATGAAAAATTCTCCAATAGAAGATTCTTTGGGAAGAAAATCAAAAGATGAATTGAGGGAAAAAATAAGAGAAAATTTGAAAGAAAATAAAAGATTAAAAGATGAAATTTATGAAATAAGAAATAAGAAAAATATATATGAGGAAGTGGAAAATTATTGCAAATATAAACCTATATTGAGGAAAATGAAGAATTCACTAACTTACAATATAATTAAAAAATTGGGTAACTAATCACCCCAAATCTATTTTGTTTAATTCTGGCGATTGGATTTCCACAGACTTCCTATATAATACGACCTTAAAAAAAGTCAACCCTTTCCAGTCTATATCACCCAGGTCAATCTCATTAGTACCGTTCTTCAAATCAAAGGATCTTTTAACATCTATATCCTCATTTGAATAATCTAGATGGGCCATCGATCTTTTTTCGGTTAAACCAGAAGAAGCTATATTTAGTTTTCCACTACTATTTCCGTCAATTATTTTAATACTTATGTTGGCAAATTTGAAGCTCGAATTCTGAAATTTTTTGGCAAAATGAGCAAATTTTTTATTTTCATCGATCACAAATTTGGAATCCTCTATTTTTCCGTTGTACATATCCACAATCAAATCATCCCAACGATCTCTAGAGGTCCAATATTCAGTCTCAGCAAAAATATCTAGTGGTATATCATCATCAGTAATGTAATTATTAGTCTTTGGATGATTCGAATCATTTGTGTTTCCAGAATTACCCAAAATTCTGTCCATGTCAGAAAAGTCAAATAGAAGGAGTGACCAGATTAGAAATACAAATAAAAGTATTAAAATATATCGCCATCGATTTCCATTATTTTTTGACATTTATAAAAACCAAGTCAGATCAAATATTGCCTCATAAATAACTTTAAATTCCATATAAAAAAATATTACAAATAGCTTATGAAATCTAAAATTTCCAACAACATCCATATTTACATTATAATTCTAATTGTTTTTATCTTAATTATATCCTTTCTAGTATATCATAACATCCCAGACAATGATGGAAATCCACTAGAAAAAATTGCCGGTAAAAAGTTCGAAGATTTGGAAGAACTCAAAGAAGAGTGCGAAGAAAAAAATGGTGAAAGAAATTGTCTATACTGGTTATCATTCGAGGTTGGATAAAAGTCAGCTCCCAATATATCGCTCGCAAAGGAGCAATGTCTCGAATTGGGGGAAAGTCATATGGGTGCCTGTTTCGATGGATTTGGAAATGGCTTGGCCAGGATATACCAAAACGCCTCAAAAGTATATGATATATGTAGGGAGGTGAATCCCAAGTACAGAAAAAGCTGCTTTGACGGCATATCTGGCGGTTTGGGAAACATATTGTGCAACAACATTACCAGAGCCATAAACCAATGTAACGAGTTGGATGCAGATTTGAGAAAAAGATGTTATGATGGACTGGGGCATGGATTAGGGTCCCAATACTCTAATACAACAAAAATCTATGAGAAATGCAATGAAACTACAGGAAAATACAAATATTATTGTTTCAAAGGGGTTGGATTTGTCCAAGGAATAAAATATAACAATGTTTCCCAAGGAATTCTTATTTGTCATGAATTGAAAAATCAAAGTAATATATGTCTTGAAGGATTAGGAGATTCTATAGGAGAGTTTTTTTCATATAAAAACATATCCAGAGCAGAAAGTGAATGTCTGAAATTCGAAAATGAAGAACATGAAATGAATTGTATAGAGGAAATAGGATTTGGAATAGGTAGAAACTTTGCTCACAACATTACCAAATCAGTTGAGATGTGTAAAGAGATGAAAAATGAGTTCGAACTACAATGTCTTGAAGGTGTTAAGAAGACTTTAAGGAGGAAATATGGGTCTGGTGACGATTTTTATAATAGATGTTTGAAATTAAATAGATATCATTCGAATATTACCTGTTAAACTCATTCAACAAATCTTCTTTTAAATTATTGACACCGCATTTTTCACATATATTCATTTTTATTCCATTCCTTATTCTTTTCCTTATCCTTGATAAATAATCACCATACCAAACATCTTCCAATGACCTATTTTTAATATCCACTTCTTTGGGAGAAGAACCTCCAGGGCAACATGGAGCCACCCTTCCAAGCATATCTATTAATATTGTGTAGAAAGGTTCAAAACAAAAGAATTGTCCATCTATTTCATCTTCTCCATTAGGCCTGCTTTCATTTCCCTCATGATAAAGCCTCAATGCATCTGCATTAAAATAAACTGGGGAATTCTCAGAAAGTTCTTTAACTTTCTTTAAATCATCCATTAATATTTCCTTTTGTTTACTACCCAAAACCATATTTTCAACATCCTCTTCTGTATCTTCATAAACCAGCATCTGATGCAATTCCAATTCATTTATATCTAGAGTTTCTGCAATAAGCAACATTTCCCTTATCTTGTCATAATTATATGAATTTATCACGGAACTTACTTGTATCTTTGGTTTTTGAGAATCTAACTTGTCTTTGTATTCGTTTATTCTCCGAATTGATTGCACTATTCTATTAAAAGTTCCTTTCCCTCTTATTTTATCGTTTATATTCGCAGATGGTCCATCAAGACTTATCAATATCCTATCCAACTTATCACTAACAAGTCTTTCTGCCATATCATTATTCAACAAATACTGTGATCTGATGACAAACGCTACTTTGTTGAATA
>JBDGUQ010000173.1:0-4530 GCA_042215785.1 Candidatus Aenigmatarchaeota archaeon | reverse complement strand
CTCCCGGTGGAATGCCACCAGGCGCACTAGGAGGAATGTAAGGAATTAATTTTCCATAAATTCCCCTTCTCTTTTTTATTTTTTAACAAAACTCGATCAAGTTGACTTTTTATTAAAAATATCCTTCTTTAAGATAACAAATAACATAATGAATTGGTGAATAGTCCACAATATATTTAAATAAGGCAACCAATACTATTTGTTAAGAGGTATAAGTATGGAAGAAGTTGAGATCAATGCTGATGATGAATACGAAGTCGTTCCTATGGGTCCAATTAAAAAGCTTGAGAAAAGGATAGATAAAATAGAAGGTAGGAGAAGTAATTCTGATGTCAAAATGCTTATTAGAGATGTCATGGACTTGATGAAGAGCAATCAAAATCTAGTGGACGAAATAGTAAAAGCTGATGACCAACTAAGGGAGGAATTGAGCAAGACAAGGAGTAAGATAGATGATGTGATAGGGATGTGGCAGGATTTCATCGAGATCATGAAAGAAGCTGGTGCAGGAGAATCAGCCACTTCAGGATTGGAAGAAAAGTTCGATAGACTATTGGAGCAAAACGAGAAGATGATGAAGATAAATAAGAAGCTGGCTAAGGTGATGTCATCTGGAAGTAAATCTTCGAAAAATAGATTCTCACCTACCTCAGGAAATTCAGGAGATTATCCGAATATAAGGATAAGGAAAAATCAAAATCAGAGAGGTTAAATGATATGATGAATAAAAAAGGTATAACACCCGTTGTTGCCATGATAATGTTACTCCTTATTGTGGTCAGTTTAGCAGGTGGCTTTCTAATATGGATGAACAGAACATGGCAGAGTCTTGAAGAGTCGGGTACAGAGGCTGTCAAATCAGGAACAGAAAAGATGACTACCAGTTTTGCTGTAGATAATGTATGGGTCAACGGAAGTGCTGGTGTTTCGGAAATAACAATTAGGAACAATGGTAAGTCAAATATCAAAACATCAGAATTGAGTATTTACTTCGGTGGAAAAACCCAGAATTGCGCGTGGCCGAATTCCACAATAGGTCCTGATGATGTTTTGACATGTACGGTAAGTGAACAATGTAATGGTACGACAGTTAAAGTTACCGGTCCTGGACAGAACAAAGATTCAGCAAGTTGTTAAATTTACCTATTATTTTTGTTTTATCTTATTTTTAATTAGTTCTTTGGCTAGTTTGTATTTTTCTTTCAATGAATCTTTATTTCCATCTATTCTTTCTTTGACATTTCCCTGTTCCTTTATTACTATCATTTTCCCCTGGGAGGTTGTCAGATTGTGTTTTACATATTTACTAGTTTTTGTTATTGTTAATGTAAAATTTGGATGTATTAGTCTTGTTTTTTCTTTGTCATCCTTCTGAATTTGGGTTAATTCTGATTTGGGATTTTTATCCTCGAATTTAACCTTTGTTGGCTTGAAAATCAATTCAATATCATTTTTGAAATTCCTATATAGTTTAACTATCTTTTCCGATGTGACCTTTATGAAATTGTAGGGGAAGGAGTTCATGTCGCTTGATATTTCAAAAACCCTTTCTCTTGGACCTACTTTAATTTCATTTGCTATTGTCAATGATTTAACTTGAAATTTTTTGTTTTGTTTTATGTCTATTTTCAAAGTCCTAGTTTTCTTTGGTCCCAAAGAGAAATTCCTCTGGATAGATTTTCTTCTTGTGTTGTTGATTATTTCTGTTAATAGGGTTCCATCAACTTCTTTTTGCATATTGTTAATTATTTTTATCTTTATTTCTTCTTTATTTGTCTGAGGTAAAATTTCCATTTCTAGAGGTGTTATGTAATTCAAATGCAGATTTATTTGATTGAATACATCTGCTTCTTTTGTTTTTTGATTGTAATTGACAATGGAATGTATTAGTTCTATCTTTGTTCTGTTGTCAATAGTTTTACTGATGTTAAGTCTACTTGTTTTTTCGGGATATTCACCGTCTTGTGTTGTCGTATTGTTTAATACATTATTTCCATGATCGAGAGGATCTAAATTAGGAAACTCGATATTTTTGTAAGTTTTTTTATTCCTCTCTATTGTGTAGTTTATTACTCGGGAATTGTCGGGCAGGTAATATTCGAACTCCTTTATAGGTAAAATAGGTTCAAATGAATTAACAAGGTATTCGTCACTTTCTGTTATTATTGTCTTTGATTCATTATTTCCTACTACTCTATGTGGAATATCGATCCCAACTTCCAATTGGCATGTATCGCCACAACTGACTTCTTTTTGTATGTGACCATCTTTGGTTAATAGCGGGTTCTTTTTGAGTGAGGGATCCCCATACAAGATAAATTCTCTCAGAATTTTTTCTTTTATTTGACTTCCCCTTGTGAACATATTAAATGGATCGTAAGTTATGTACTCCTCCCTGTAATCATTTACACTATTTATCAATGCTTGACCTATAGTTCCCCCTTCTTTAAAGAATGATGTATCTATCTGGGACGAATATGGGACATAATTAACCCCTGAAGCCCCGATAAATGTTGTGGATCCTTTATTTAGGAAGGTTTTCCACATTTCCTTGTTTTTTTGTGTTGCCAAGTTGGAGTTATCCCAAACTATTCTACTTCTCAATTCTGGAATATCACCGTAAGAGAATGTATTTTCCCCCGAATATCTTTCCTGCAAGAATTCCTGCCAGTCCAAGTATCCACCCGTTCTAATAGGATTTGGTAGTATCCATTCTGTGCCGTTGCCTATTCCTTCGTAATATATTAAGTCTTTGTTCTTCATTTCCTCCTTCAAATTTTTGACATTTAATTTGGGATACCTTTCCGGCCATAGGATGTAAACCAACTTCATAGCCAATTTTTGTGGATTTTTTTCTTTTGCGGCCGGTTTCAGAAGTTTTTTTGCATTGGACCTCTTCGGGCCGAACGTACTCCAATCATATTCAAGATACATTTCCAGCCCTTCTTCTGCATACTTCAAAGCCTTTATTGATGTCAATGCATGGGAGACAGTATTACCTATATTGTGTCCAAGCAGAGTATTCAGTTTTTCACCTATTTTCTCACTTTCATCCAAAAAACTTTTTATGCTTACCGGAGCCAGTTCCGATAGGAACTGAACCGGCCTAGCTCGATGTTCAACTAGCCTTGAAATTTTGAAATTTCGTTCTTTGAGTATATTTGAAATTGTTTTTCCGTTCCACATACCACCTCCAATATAAGAGAGTATCACAGGCCATGCTGTATAAAGATATTCTGAAGCCACAAGTCCTCTTTTATCATTTCTTGGAATATATGGCCTAGAGATCATTAATGAAGATAGTGTTTCGTTTTTCGGGAATCTTCCAACTGATACGTCTATTGTAGTGTCATTGTCCAGGTCTCCATATTCCAAGTCACTTCTAAACTTGGCGCCATCCACAGGATCGTTCAAAAATGGCAAGTTTTCTACTGGATCTTTCTTTTGAATACTTTCAATTTCTCCCATGAGAAGCATATGGGCTCCTCTCAGTGAGTATCTGGGTGCATTTGTATAGAAACCCTCCCTTTCCAGTCTGGAGACACTTTTACCTATTTCTTCCTTTATAAATGCAGTATCACCGGTCCTATTACCATCTACAAGAACTGGATACGCATTTTTACGTCCCATCATTACACCGGATAAGGGATAATCATTGTCGGAAACTATCAAGAAATTGATATTTCTATTCTTTTCTTTAATTTTTTTGATGTAATAATCCATAGCTTTTTTGTACGACATCTCCTGTAAATCGAGAAAAACGCCACTCTCTTTGTCGAATACCACAGGTCTTTTGGTTAATCTTGAGATCCCTGAACCAATTACTCCTTTCTTAATCGAATCTACAAATATTCCCTTCCTGTCAGGATATAAAATTTTTGGTACATTCTCGAGTTTATTTATTTTTGTTGTTTTTTCTTCGAGGCCGTAGTCATTGTTTCCTATCAAATAAACTTTACTGGGATTATATCGTTTTATATAATGATTTATTTGGTTATTTATACTGTTTGAAACTATTATGGGAACATTCAGACTTGCCACGGAAATTATGTTTTTCCAAGACGAATTCGTTATTATTAATGAATTATTTTTGGGGCCTGTTGATTTGTTGATTTCTTTATCCTCTTCGTCTGGAATTATATTGAATTCATAGACATTTCCTCCAGTTAATTCATCTCCTCTATTAACTCCCAACCACAATTTCCCTGCATTTGTATCGCCAGTTATTCCCCGACTAGGTCCCGTTATGCTTATGTTAAAATCAGTTAAGGAAAAATTGGATTCCAGGAAACATTCGGAATTGTTGTACCTATATCTGTACAAGAATATTTCATTGGGCACTTCGAGTGATCCCTTGTATTCTGTCCTCCAAAAATATTTTTCATTGTCTTCAACCCAAAGACCACTATTGGCGTTTGGTAGGTTACAAGAGCCATCAACACTTGGATTTTCATTACCCTTACTGTAATTGTATACTCTAAGATTATTCCTTTCTCCACCCAAAATCCAAATATGATTTTTTGTACAATC
>JBDGUQ010000097.1:4145-4554 GCA_042215785.1 Candidatus Aenigmatarchaeota archaeon | reverse complement strand
TTGATTGAATTCCGATAGAACCTTGAACATGGTTGTAGGAGGCGTATCTCCTCCACTGATAGTTGCCATATAGATAGTTGCAAATGGCAACTCGTATTCTATCTGTTTCTTCCTTGAATCCACCTTCATGCTAGGGTAAATATAGAAGAAGAAAAACAATCCCATACTTATTAATATCGATATAGTGAATCCCAATAGGAATGCTATTGGAACGTTGAAACCCGGTATAAAACCTATAATGAATGCTAGCAGAGGGAATTCAATGATAAACGTGATCAGAATTGTCATGAAACTTATTGAAAGATATTCTCTCAAGTCCAGATTGATACCTGATTTCTTTAGGGCAGGTCTCAAGTTCTCGAAATAATCTAGGTGATTTTCTACTGTCGTTGAAAAAAACGAATAAGAC
>JBDGUQ010000097.1:536-4135 GCA_042215785.1 Candidatus Aenigmatarchaeota archaeon | reverse complement strand
AAGACTTTTGCTTATACTTTTCGAAGAGATTCAATTAAATTCCCTCCTCTACATCAATAAAGTCAATAAGGTCTTCCTTATTGTTGTAATAAGATTTGATAACTCTAGAAACTTGTCTGTAATCATTTATGGATTGACTCTTCATCCATTCAATTACTTTGGCCCTGTCAATTATTTCATCTTTGAGTTCCTTTGAACTCATTCCCCTTTCATCGGAAATTTTCTTCATCAATACGCTTCCAGCAGTAGATTTAAATTTTTTATTCTTAGGATTCCATTCGAAAATCTGATTTACTAATGGTTTGCTCTTCTCTCTATCGTATTTTTCAACTTCTAAAACCTGGCTCGTTCGTCTCACATAACCTTCCTTTTCTTTCACTTTGGAAAGGAACACTATAAGGTCAAGATTTTCTATCAAATTTGGGGAAAGGTTTATTGGTTTTGTTGTCAATCTATCCAGTAATTTGTTTAGGTTTTCAGCATGTATAGTTGAAAGACCAGGGTGCCCAGTTGCCATTTGCTGGAATAAAACATAGGCCTCTTTGCCCCTCACCTCACCTACTATTATGTAGTCGGGTCTCTGTCTCAAACTTTCTCTTAACAGATTATACAGGTCAACTTCTTTATTAGTACTTTCCGAACTCGATATTGATGTTCTTGAAACCTCAGGTACCCAGTGATTGTGTGTTAACCTTAGTTCGGGTGTATCTTCGATGGAAACTATTTTCATCTCGGGCGGTATGAACAATGATAACACGTTTAGGAGACTCGTTTTACCGGTTGCAGTGCCTCCCGAAACGAGTACACTTTTTCCGTGTTCTATGCAGAGCCAGAAGTACGCCAACATGCGGCTATCTATACTACCTAAATTTATGAAATCAACAGGTGTCAGAGGTTTCTCTGTAAATTTCCTTACAGTGAAATTCGATCCCCTCCTTGCTATGTCTGTTGCAAGTGTAGCCTGAAGACGGCTTCCATCGGGTAGTGATGCGTCTACAAGCGGAGAGGCAACTGAAATACTTCTCCCCGCCCGCTGTGCAAGTCTCATAACGAAGGAATCCAATTCCTCCGAATCCTCAAATTTTATATTTGTTTCTATAGATCCGAATTGAGGGTTCCTATGAAATACAAATATTGGAATATCTAACCCATCACATGAAATATCTTCTATATTGGGATCTTTCATTAAAGGTTCAACTTTTCCATACCCTATGAAATCCCTCATTATGTAATATTTTATGGATTTCATTTTTTTCTTTCTGAGATCTTCTCCTAAAAAAGACAGAGCTTCGTTTACCTTGTCATCAAGATATCCTTTGGCCTCTATTTTCCTTAATTTGTTGAAGTCGACATCCAATTTTTCTTGGATAGTATTCTTCAATCTCTCCAAAAGTTTCTTATCTTCCTGCGTTATGTCTGGTTCCACCACTTCATATTGCAACCCCCCTTCTTCTTCATTCCAGTAAATTCTGGCATAAGAAAAAATATCATCTCCTGGCTTTGGTTTTCTGGGTATCAACGGATAATATGTATCAACAGTTGAAAGGTCCTCTATTTCCTCCTCTTCTAATGATGAAGTTTTGCTGATACCAGGTATATCTATCTTGTCTGTCGAAGGTATATCCTTCTTGCTCTTCTTTGTTTCAGCAAATTTGTTTCTAATGGCACCTATAATACCATTTATGCCTTGCATGTTCATGGCCTTGCCTGAGCTTTTGACATTCTCAATCTTGGCCTTGCCTTTATTTTGTAATACCTTTCTGGCAGCTTTCATTAAGTCATCGTTTGACATCAAACCTTCCCCAAGATAATATTATTATTTCTTTTTGTAATTTTAATCTTTCCCCCTGAACTATACACGATACCGAAGACATCGATCTCCTTTTCAATACTCTCGAGATCTACCGAAATTCCACCATCTTTGTTACCTGTAAGGTAAACCTTTAATTCGTTTCCTTCAACCTCCAGTTTGTAGTTTTTATTGGCTATTTTCTTTGGAACATCCAGGTTATGCGTGATTTCACTGTCCTTTTGTTTGTAAACGTTTAAAATCCCGGACACAACGAAGTGACCAACTTCCTTTAATTGGTCTTCCTTACTAGTTTTCTCTATCTTGTCTCTTATGGATGAAAACGTTAAAAAAATACTTATCGTTATTACGATACCTATCAAGAAGACAACGAATTGTTCCAAGGTTAAATATTGGCCCTTCCTATTATCGAATATAACCGACATTTTATATCAACTATTGGATTATATTTTTATCTGTACCCTGTTCCTGTGTAGATCCTTTCCATCAGTTCCACTGTTACTATCTTCTTTGGATTCCAAGTCTGTTAGGACCACGGTTCTTTCTATATTTTCACCCCCGACTGATCCAATTTGTGTCCTCCTGCTGGGTACTAGGTCAATGATATACGAATCTTCTGTTCCAACCAATTCTCTGAAGTACAATTCCAATGTTATATGGTATTTGTCGCCCATTTTGGTGGATTTTTCGGTCAAAACACTTGGTTCGCTTCCCATGGTACTCACAGTACTATTGTCGTTTCCAAATAGAACTATCTCTGTTCCAGGCTGTATAACACTTCCCTTTGTTTCGAACTTAAGGACAATTCTATCCACGGTTCCGTTTCCAAGTGGACTATCTTCAATTATTTTTAAAGAACCCGGAAGATTGACGTTCAGATTGGTAGTTCCCCCATTTTTGGCAACGTTTCGTATTTCCTTGTCCAAATTTCTCATAAAACTTTCCATGTCATCAAGTTTAACTACATCCTTTTGTTTTTGTATCATCGGGCCTCCCCAGATGTATGCTACACTGATCAATCCTATCATTATTCCCGTCAGAAGAACTGCTGACATTATTTGAGTCTGTCCTTTCATGGTAATCTAATTATTATTCGAGTATATCATTTATAATAATTTAGGTGAAATTGTTAGAAAAAATGACAAAGACGCTTTAAATGCGCCTTTCAACCAGATAGTCCGCAAAAGATCTGAGATCTTTCTTTGCTTCTCCTTCTTCAAGTACGCCTTCCGCTTCTTTCCACGCGTTCTTTACCATGCTTCTTGCCTTTTCCTTGGCATAATTTATACTTCCATATTTTTCAAATATGTCGATAACTTCCTTTACTTCATCGTTTGTGGTTTCATTCGTATCTTTTTTCAATACTTTCAACAATCTTTTCCTGTCCTTTTCATCGGCTTTCTTTAGCGCATTTATCGCTATCAGTGTCCTTTTCCCTTCCTTTATATCATGCCCGAGTTCTCCTTTCCCTTCCTTAAATTCATCACTGGTTATGTCGAGTATATCATCCTGAATTTGAAAACCGACGCCTATTTTTTCTGCAAGAAGTCCAACTTTTTCTATTGCTTCTTCAGAGGCTCCAGCAAGCAATGCCCCCAATTTTGCGGAAAGTCTTGTCAAACATCCTGTCTTGTAGGAACACATCTGCAGGTATTCATCTTCTCCTATGTTATCTGCATTTGATAAACCATTATGCCAAGCTATGTCCATTCCTTGACCGGCAGAAACTCTCAGGAATTCATCTATCAAGAGTTCATATGCCTTGTTGAGCATTTTCTCGCCCAAATTA
>JBDGUQ010000097.1:0-526 GCA_042215785.1 Candidatus Aenigmatarchaeota archaeon | reverse complement strand
TGTGTTTGAATGGGAGAAAAGCGAAGAAGTATAGAGCATTGCCAGCATTTATCGAGATGTCTTCTCCAAATATTTTATGTGTGCATGGCTTTCCTCTTCTTTTTTCACTTTCATCTTCTATATCATCAACTATTAAAGTTCCGTTGTGAAATAATTCCGGACTTGCAACATAATTCATTATGTCCTTATCGCTTCCACCAAATGCTTCGTAAACCAATATCATCATTACAGGACGCATTCTTTTTCCGCCTCTGTCCAGGAATTCCCATATAGGTTCTATTAATGATTCCTGCAATGTCTCTACATTGTATACATAACGGGCTTTGCCAAAAATTTCCTCGAGGTTTCCTTCATCGAATTGCCTTGGAACGTATTTCTCCATACTTTTGTCTATTTTGGGTTTATATTTCTGAAGAATTTTATAAACTTCTTCTCTTGTTGTCATATTATCAGTCTTATCTATGAATTGAATATCTTCATTTAAATATTTTTTACCTGATAAACGTCAAATAACGTCTTCTATTTG
>JBDGUQ010000025.1:0-4507 GCA_042215785.1 Candidatus Aenigmatarchaeota archaeon | reverse complement strand
CATTAACCTTTGAATCTTATTATCTTTTCCGTTTTTTAAAATCATTACTATTGTACAAACAAAAATTATATCAGCAATAATAGCAAGTGATAAATAAAAATTTCCAAAAATATTGATAAGATAGGGTATTGGAGTTACTATAATTCCAAATAACACGAAAATGATTGCCAATATCTTGCCACCCCATTCTCCCAAAACTATGGCAACAGATCTTATGCCGTTTTCAGAATCCGATTCCGCATCCTCAACATCTTTTATCAATTCCCTTCCGGTGTTGAAGAAAAACGCTATCAGAGCCATCAAAAAAGTAGGGAGTGGATTGCCAGAAACAAGTCCTCCATAAATAAAGGATAGGCCGACCATCAGACTTACAATTAAGTTGCCTACCAAAAACATTCTCTGGAAATATTTGGAATATAATGTCAAGACAATAATAGCAATTATACCTACTAGGAAAACCTGGTAGTTAACGAACCATGAAATTAAACCACCTAAAACAAAAAGAATAATTGAATAAATCAAGGCACAGTTAGGAGATATTTTACCCGAAGGAATGGATCTTTCGGGTTTATCCATTTTGTCCAATTCCCGGTCTATGTAATCGTTTATCACCATACCTCCGCCACATATAAAAAACGCGGAGATTCCTGCCAAAATTACAGGTTGGAATGATGAAAAACCAGAAACTAGAACACCAACAAATACTGCCACAAAAGTCATTAGGCAGTTCAGTGGCCTAATAATTTTCAAATATTCTTTCATCCGAATCTAGCTCCTATCTTCTCTGCTCTTGGGTCTTAAGTCATGAGATCCACATTTCCTACATCTAATTTTGCCTGCTTTAACTTTATTACCGTCAGCCTTTATTTTAGCATTGCATCTCATACAAACGAATACGTTGTTGAAGAGCCTTTTTCTGGCAGCGTCGTCCATTTTTTACACCTCACAAAAACTATCTATAACAATAAAGATTAATATTAAAATACTTTCATCTATACATTCACTTCGCTTAATCTTTTAAGTCTTTCCTCCAGGGGAGGGTGTGTAGAAAATAGGTTGGCTACTGTGTTCATATTCAACGGATTTGCAATAAATATATGTGATGTGGATGGATTGACATCAAGGGGTCTTTTCTCCGCCACAGAATGGATTTTTCTCAAAGCACTTTTCAAGCTTTCAGGTTTCTTAGAAATCTTGGCCCCCGATTCATCGGCCATGAATTCCCTATTTCGGGAAATAGCCATTCTTATAAGAGAAGCTGCTAATGGAGCGAAGAAAATCATAAATATACCTCCACCCACGTTGTTCCTATCTCTACCCCCAAATAACATTGAATATGCCATTATCTGAGCTATCCAAGTAACTGCACCGGCAACGGTCGCGGAAACGGTTGAAATCAAGGTATCCCTGTTCTTTATATGAGAAATTTCATGCGACAAAACTCCCTCTATTTCATCCTTATCCAAATGTTTAATTATGCCTTTTGTAACGGCAACAGCGGAATTTTCAGGGTTTCTTCCCGTGGCAAATGCATTTGGATTATCTGTATCCAGCATATATATTCTAGGCTTTGGTATATCTGCCCTTTCCGAAAGCCTGGACACCATTCGATGCAATTTTAGGTTGTCATTTTCTTTTACTTCCTTCGCATTGTACATTTTGAGAATTATCTTGTCCGAATGCCAGTATGAAATAAAATTCAACAATCCGGCAAAAAGTAATGCAATAAAAGCCCCTTCAATTCCACCAAATAGATATCCAACACCGAGGAATAGACCTGTCAATACGGATAGCAACGTAAAGGTTTTGATAGTGTTCAACATAAAAAGCACCTATATTTTAAAATGTCCTAAAGGGATTTAAAGATTTTAGATCACAAAAAATATTTATATCTTTTAGATAAAATTTGTTTTATGTCTCGTTATGAAACTCCTTCGGATTTTTTGAAGGATAAATTGTATAGAGAGTCCAACATATCCTTATTAAGAGAAGATTTGATGAAGGAATATTTTGATAATTTTCCCGAAGAAGGTGGAATAAAGAACGAAGTGAAGGATAATGTAGATTACCTTTTGAGGGAAATAGATACAAATCAGGAAGATTTTGAAATCTTGAAAAAAGGATTGGAAAATATTAGTTTTCTCGGCCTTTTATGGAAAAGAATAGATCCTGAAGATTTTGAACAAACCATGGATGACTCCTATGAATAATTCATATCTGTAGATAGCATATCTTGATATCCTTCTAACCAATCTATGGTTTCAATGGATTCGTCACCATCAACTACATCGATTATTTCTTCAACGGTTTCATCAGGACTTTTACTAGTATTATCTATCTCGTGAACTCTTTCCTGTTCACTCTTTGTCTCAGAAGAAATAATTCCAAGTATCTCCGCCTCCAAATTCTCCTGAACCTTTTCATCATTCCATCCTTTGCCCTGTATTCTCTTCTTGAGAACATCCGGCCTGCATCTCAGAACTATCGTAATATCTGAAGGTATGAAATGAGACAAATGTCCATCCAGAACCTTATCTCCAACCAATTCAAGTCCTCTGAGTTTCACTATATCCACCTCTTCAGCATCTCTCTCTTCATCCTTGCCTATTATATACCCTTTTTTTCTCGCCAAATCGTTTACAGATACGTATTCATAACTCAGGTATTCAGAAAGTTTTTTTGATACAGTAGTTTTGCCTGTGCCTGGAGTTCCAGTTATCGCAATAAGCATAATTATATTAATATTTTAAAGTCTAAAATAGTTATCTATTATCATGTCAAGAAAAATTAAAATAATGGTACTGGTAACAAGTTTTCTATTGTTGATATTTACATCTGGTTGTGCTCAACTCATCGACCAGCCTGCAAAAAAATCTTATTGTAAGCAGGTAGAGAAGGCCTTAAAAGAAGAAGGGCAAAATTGTATTTGTTATCAAAGTGGAACCATACCAAAAGGTTTGGAAAATGAGTCAGTGAGTCCAAAATGCGCCTGTTCGTGTTTGATAAACGGAACAAGATACAATGTCAGCATAGTTCAGTCGGGAGAAGTAGAAGAAACTAAACTACTTCATAACCTCTCTAAGTAAAACCGTAGCGTAGCTGCCAGACTTCAACACAAAACTTAGTGTAGCTTGAGTCTTCCCTTCATTCCTTTCATCTTCCTTAACTACCTTTAGTTTCAGTTTAGAGCTGGAAATAAATGCACTCCTAACAGTTCCGGGCGAACTGACTTCTCTCATCTTACTTACCTGGAAGTCAGAAGGCATAATACCTTCAGAATTCAAAATTTCTTTTATTATACTGTCTGAATTCCTATCACTATCCAATATAGTCTTATACCCGACCAGTTTTATCGGAAAGTTATCAACTTCTTCTTTCCCGTTCCTTTTGTAACCCCTCAGAATTCTGGACAGGGTCAAATTGTATATCCAACTTTGATATGCGTTTACAAACAGCATCCTAAGACCGAGAGGTAATTTGTTCAAAGCCTTAAGGTAGTCTCCATTGGATTTAAGAGATCTCAAAATCTTTCTCTCATAATTCAAATATCGGGGAAAGTATTTCAAAGCTTCTGAATAATTCCAATCACCCTCTAATTTATTTCTAGCTTCGAACGCCTCTTCACTCTCCTCACCATAGGTTTTGGTTAAATAAGTTTTAACGGCCTCTTCAAAATTTCCTCTAATTATTTCTTTACCTACCAAATGGGTTACAGGTCTCTTACCACCGAATCTCTGAGGACCAAAGAAGTTAGGTATTTTCTTCCTTTCTATCTCCCCAAGAATCCTTTTTAACATCTTGGAAGTTTCATTAACTGAATTGTCTATACTTCTAATTGTAATCAAAAATTTATTCCTATCCAAATCACCTATTTTGATTGGGGATCTGGACTTCGTAAATTCTGCAAAACGGATATCACTAACATTCAATTCGACCAAATCCTTAGGATCTACTCCCTGTATAGAAAACCACTGCTTAGTAACTGCTCTTTTATCTTTATTTCCTGCGTATCCTATCTTCTTAGAACTTATATTCAACTTATCTGAGAGGATCTTAACAACATCCTGAGTTTCCAAATTCTTCTTTTCCACTAGCACATGTGTATACTTGTTTCCAGGTTCCTTTTTCAATGGCAATTCTTCGACAACAAAATCTTCCGGTATTTCCTTTATTACTCCACCTATACCCTGACTATCAATCCAGCGGAGCTTTATGCCACAGTTATCATATACGTTAACCATATTATCCCAGAATAAGTTTTGATTAACTCATGTTAGAACATTGAGACTTATAAAACTAACTATTCTCAGAGGAGCGGGAGATTCCCTGTTATGTTGTCTATTTTACTGTCCTTATCGGGTCCTATACCTAATGCAGTTATGGATCCTGAAGGAACTTCAGTCAACCCCCTATCCTTGACCATGTAATGAGGTAGGTTGAGTTTTCTTGCCTCTTCCATCATCATTATTATATCTTCTTCTCCTTCGGCCCTCAATATAACTTTCTC
>JBDGUQ010000057.1:0-4601 GCA_042215785.1 Candidatus Aenigmatarchaeota archaeon | reverse complement strand
AGTCTAGAAAATATCTAAAGTGAGGCGTTCTGAGTAATATTGCACATAACATCAGCGTTAAACGAAGTTTCACGCAGTGAAATTTGGATGGAGAAAATGTGGGGGGAACCCTTTAGAGGGGGCACCACATTTTCGGAATCGTTTAACGCATGTTATGCGAACCGACCCCTACGAAGTGGGGAAGGGAAGTATGACAGACTGAGCGAAGCGAGGGAGTAATATTTAGAGTAGTTACTAAAAGCAAGAGGTTTAGCGAAGCGTACATTCTATTTAGATAAAGAGGTACTTTAATAATTCCGGCGTGGCAGACTATATGTCTGTAGGACTGGGAGGATTTTTCCCATTTTTCATATATTCAATTGAATAAAAAATAAGGAACATAACTTATTATCTATAATCTTCAAATATGTGAGTCCCCCTAAATTAGTAATAAACAATATTTCAATTCATTGTAGAATATTATGGGAAAAACTAATAAACCCATCAAGATTTATTCATTTTGGATATAGATGGCTTTGAAACCAAGAGATAAAAAGCATAAAAAGCAAATAGAAGCAGGTATTGAAGGTAGGTCAAGAGGACATGAATTTGAAGAAGCTTTAGCTGAAGATATTAATCAAAGAGACTATAGTAAATTAGATTTTGAGGGAACTAAAAAACACCTTGTGGTGGGAAGACCTTCAGATGAATTAATAAAATATATTCTAAAAACTGAAAAAATCAGAGAATTTTCTAACATAATTGCAGCATGGTATGGTGGGTTGGCAACCATGAATAGGGGAAATGATTTACCTGAAAAAGCAAAAGCCAAAGGTTCAAAGAGTGATATTGTTATAACAATAATGTCGGAAAAAGGAAAGAAAAAAATAGGTGTATCTGTAAAAACATGTAATACTAAAACTCCTACAAATGACCAATTGTTCTGTACTACGGCATCAGCATTCTGCAATTTGCTTAGAGATAATGATATTGAAGTTTCCTCGGAGGCAGAAATAGCTCTGAAAATGTTCTGTGGTGAAAAGGATTTTCGACCTCTCGATAATCCAAAAAAAGTGAAAAACAGGAAATCAGATCCGAGAAGATACTTTTGGGAAGAATTGCCAAAAGAAGCAAAGGATGAATTGGAAACTTTATTTTCAGTCAAACAAAAATCTATAACAAGAATTTTATTAAGAAATGCATATACTGATGATCCTATTCCACCAGATTATATTTTCCATCAGAGAGTAAGATGTGACGATATAGATAAATGCAAAATTGCCTTGTTTGCAGTTGATGAATTAGTCCAACAATCTGTAGCTCACGGAAGTTTTTGGACTAGCAAATACAGAGTTAGAAAAGGCACTTACAAGAGTGACCAAAACACACATGAGGCCCCCCGATTTGGGTTTATTCAATTTCAAAGATTAGGTAATAAACAAAATGCTACACAACTTCAATTCAATCTTAAAGCTGGGTATTTTAATAAACTCAAAAATCTTGAAGATTCTCAAACAAAACTTTAATTATTAGCTTTCCACAACTCTTTCATAATTTTTTCTCTTATATAGATAGCTATTTTTTTTGCCATTAGGGGAGGAACAGCATTACCTATACCTTTCCTAACATCTGTTAAACGGCCAAAAACTTTGAAATTATCTGGAAATGTTTGACATCTCATTGCTTCTCTAATTGTAAAGGAACGAGTATTTTCTGGATGAACATTTCTTGAACCTGAAATCATTCCAAAATTTGTTGTAATTGTAGAACAGGGTTCATCCCATTTAATTCTTTTATAGGTTGTATTATATCCTGAATTAGGTCGCAGATTGGGATCTGCATTGTTATGAGCAGAGTCCCCTTCAGGTACATTTTTAAGCCATTTAATTACATGTTCTGGGTGTTCAACAGCAAAATGCCAAGGGTCCTGCTCAGATTTCTCTCCAGATTCTAATTTCTCCAAATCAGATGTTGCATCTCTAAAAGTGTGACAAATATTTAATCGACTACCTTCTTTTTCTATGAAATTTTTTAAAGTATCATTACTATTTTTTAAAAAATGAGTAGGTTTGGGAAATCCAATTTTATTTTCATCATATTCTCTTTTTAGCCCAATAAAAAATACTCGTTCTCTGAATTGAGGCACACCAAAATTTTGTGCGTTTAAGACTTTATATTGTATATGATATCCTATTTTTTTAAAGTACTCTTCAATATGTTCTGTTATTTTTCTTCCATCAATAGCTTTCATAGAGCTCATTCTACTTACATTTTCAATAACAAATATATCTGGATTCAATTCTGAGACAATTGAACCATAGTGTTTGAACAATTTATTTCTCGGATCTCCAACATTTCGTTTACCTGTGAGACTAAAACCTTGGCATGGAGGTCCACCTATAACTAGATGGATTTTCCCAAATTTCTTTCTCCATCTCTTTACATCTTTTTTTTCAACATTTTGAATATTATCTGCTAAACAAATACTATCGGGAAGATTTGCTTCATACATTTTCCGTAAACTCTTTTCTTTTTCAACATATCCCACAATATTGAATCCAGCCAAGTCAAATCCAAAATCAATTCCTCCTATTCCTGAAAATAAACTAATAGCTTTCAAATCACTTTTTTCATGATTTGATAATTCACTAGCTATCCATTTTATTGGATATTTTGATTTTGTTAGTAGAAAACTAGGATATCCTTTTCTCAAAAAGTCTTTATAAGTAAGAGGAGATACTGAACTTTTAGTAGATTTGCTGTTTGTAACAATATTTCTCTTTTTTAACTCTTTTATTTTTTCTTTTGATAGTTTTTTAAATTTATTTTTTATTTTTTTTAATTTGTCTTCAGGAATATCCTTCTTATTTAATTCCCAAGCAGAGATTCTTTGTTGGTTTATATTCAGTAGGTCAGAAAGTAAGGATTGACTAATCCCTTTCTTGATTCTCCACTCCCTAATTATCTCTCCGTTAATCATATTTTATAAATATTTGATTATAGTTTTTATATTTTATGTCAGAATGTCCAGTGGTAAATGTTTCAGTACTGACTTTCTAATTTTTTGGGACATCCTCCTTCTAATCAGAAAACATTTGCGATTCTTAGAATCTGTTTAATCCACCGATTAAGCGAAGTGTTTTTGCTTCTTTAGTCCCTCTTTATCGTCTATAAAAGTAACTACTCTGAACTCATAACATCGGAATTTAACGAAGTCGCCGAAGGCGATTTGGGAGAATGAGGAGTGAGCTTGGCGAACGACGAATGAACCGTTAAATTCCTGTTAGTTTCTTTTTGCATACGAAGTATGTAAAAATTTCGACCGAAAAGTCGGGCGAAGGGGCACGATAATAAACTTTATATTCTAGCTTCTTTTTTTCATTTATATGGAGAAATATCAACAAACCATTTTATCAAAATATAAGAAATTAAATCAGAAAGATTGGTTAATTAATCCTCTTAAATGGAAAGATATTCAATGGCATTTTTGGGGGGCATTATTCACTGATATGTCCATAGGTTATGGAGAATATTTTAGTAGTTTTGCCGCAAACTTGAAAGACCATTTAAGGAAGGATTCTTTATATCTAATTTGTGGAAATAAGGATGATTTAATTTTACTATTGCTATACCTGAGTAAAAATAAAATTTTGCCTACCACTAAAGAAGATTACCATATTTTTAGAATAAAAGGTAATAAATATTTTGAAAAAGTAAAAGGTCTTAATTTATCTGAATGTGCTTTTGAGGGAACAAGAGAGAGTGAGTTACATTTTAAGATTTTTTATCCATTGAATAAAGAGTTTGTTAATTTGCTATTTGAAAATAACCTATTATTTGATTCTCATAAAGGCAATGGATCTTTTTTTAAAATTTTTCAGAAACGATTACCGCACAAATTTATTATCAATTTGAATAATCAGCAGAAAAGTGCATTGTTGGGTGGGATAATAGATGGAGATGGTTCAGCTGGAATAATGATAACTTGCCCAAAATGTAAAAAAAGAAATACAATTCGTTCTGATAAATTTATCTGTGAAAAATGTAAACATGATTTAGCCAATATAGTTAGAAGTATGGATTATAACATAATGCTTGATTCTGCACATTTTGAAAGGTTAAGCGAGGAATTGGAATTTTTAGTTAAAATTATGGGATTAAAAGGGCATCTTTATGCTCTTTATGTTCAAAAAGAAAAACCAGATAAATTAACTAAAGACAGATTTAATGAGAGACTTAAAATAATGAATGAGAGAATGAAGAAATATGAAGAATTGGCTAGTGAATTAAAAATTCCAATAGTTATCAAAAAGCACATTCTAAAGGCAAAATTACCCTCCTATAAATATGCTCCAGATGTTTATGGAAGTATAAAATATTTGTTTACTCCACATTTTAGAAGAAATGAAGATAAGATAAAATGGTTTGGAACTGATGACATTCATTCTATAAACCTGAAAATTATAAAAAATTCTTTAGATTATATATTCATTATGAAAAAAAGAAGCGTATTATCAAGAGTAATCAAAAATAAAAATATCTAAGTGCCCCGTAGCCCGATTGAAACTAACATCAGGATTTAACGAAGTCGCCGAAGGCGATTTGGGTGGAGAAACCTGCAA
>JBDGUQ010000111.1:0-4688 GCA_042215785.1 Candidatus Aenigmatarchaeota archaeon | reverse complement strand
CCAAAATCTGCAATATAAAAGGCCTCCTCCCTTCACACAAAGCATCAATATCTTCCCTGCCCGAAGCATGGAACTTGTGTCCACTGCCCTCAGTAGCTTCCATGAAAGGTTCGGCTATAATTTCCTCAACGGATGTTTCGAATTTTCCAGAGGGCCACTTACTCTGTGGAATGCCCCTCTTTAATTTGTCGTATTCAGCATAGAAACATATCGAATTGATATCTACTTCAACTTCCTGTTTCTCAATATCCAACATAACTACTACATCAGGTCTCTTAAAATTCGCTTCCTTGTCCAATCTTTCTTCTAATCTTCTACCGACTTCTCTATTTATCTCGCTTTTCATGGGTTCACAGTACTCAATACCGACTTTCTCCCATAATTCCTCCTCATTTTTGATCAATTCGGGCATCATCTTCGTTCCAACCAAAAAGTTATCGTATTCCAAATCTTCGAGTTTTCTCTCAGCTTCATCAACAAAGAACTCTATCTGCCCCTCGAAGAAATTGTTACAAACAACGCAGAATTCTTCCTCTTCGGGATTAACATCGTAATCTCTAAAATTGAAATCCTTGAAATTCACATCCTTAATGTTTAACTTCTCTCCAGCATCCATAGAGAAGGCGAGAAAAGATCTTAATATTCCACCTCTTTCATCATTTGTATATCCCGTCAATAGTTGACCAAATTGCCTCCCTAAACAGTGATTACATATGTAACCCTGATTCAATATTCTCTCAGCCTTTTTCTTTACACTAGTACTTTCCATAATATCACTTGGTTTATCTAAAGAAAATTCGACTTCAAATTTAAATAGCTATTTGAAGTTTTCAATAATTCCTTTTATTGCCACTAACATCCAGATAGTTTCCAACACTATAAAAATTCTCCCTCCAGTTTTCAAGGCATAAAGAACCAAGATTCCGGCACCCAATGCGTTTACTATATTGTATCTAACTGATTTATTCGACCATTTGTCTGTCTTGTTCATATAAAAGGCGACTAGTAATAAAACCAGCCCAAAACTGCCAAAGAAATCAAACACATGCAACATATACATACTTGGAAACAACAATATTTATAAGTTAAAAAAACCTATTTTATTTCGGTTCAGATGACCAAATATAATATTGTTTCAAACACACCCCGAAACAATTTGGTCAGATGTAACTGTTTTTCTACAGCTAAGAATTGGAGTTTCATCCTAAATCACATTAGACCATAAAATGGGATGACTCCACACCCTAAGGTCGTTGGACGACCATATCTCAATATTATTCTAACACAAATAATCCTCATACGAGGAAGTGGTCGGAGCTGGGTACTCCAAAAGGGTGACAACCTATCTCCTTCTACAAATTCAGTTCCGACCACAATTTTATTTATATTTTTCTCCTATCCAACTCATTCTGAACAAGTGTTATAGACTGGGAAGAAAAGTAGCTTTCAGAACCCAAAGATATTTTTTTCATATCAAACCTTTTAGTGAATTTCTTCTCTATTTTCGGAAGACCGATATGATCCCCGAGGACAAAAACCGGATTATCCGCAATCTTAATTCCTCTAATATCTTCACCTTCTTCGTGCAAAACATAGAACTGCTTATCCTCATTGTCCTTGATCAAATCACGGAAACTTTTGTTTGAAAGAAATATCCCATTCTTCACTTCTTTCCACTCACTTTCGTCAAAAGTATATCTCTTCTTCAAAACTTTCTGTATCCATGTAGCAACATTCCTTCCATCTGGGGAAACCTTTCTTAATCCGTCACCATCGAAAAATAATGTTACTGGTGGATCAGGAGGTCCATTGAGATTTAAATAAATCCTTGAATCTCTCCTCATCTGCCTGGACATCCATAGTGCAGATATAACACACCTGGCAGCTAGGTCCATCCTCCCACCGCTTCCAGGCAAATCATCTAGATTAAAGGAAGGTGAAGTCAAACCTTTTCTTGAATACAATATAAATTCTCGCATAAAACCAAATCACAGTAGAAATATAAAAATCTAAGAATAGTTTGCAAGGGAAAAAATCTTCATAACCCCGGACTCTTTAGGGTTCTTTCCATTCAAATGAAAACTCCAAACAACTTTAGCATTCGATTTTTTCTGCAAAGTTCTGATAACGTCCATACAATCCGTGTAATGTTTTTCAGTTGCCTCAATTATCAGCATAACTTTCTTCAGTTCCTCAAGATTCAATTCCAAATTATTTATAACATGATCTGAAGGAGTTCCAACAAAGGTTTGAACCATATTTGACTTGATCTCACCACCATTAATAAATTCACTAACTTTCTTCCTTATTTCAGTTTCGCTCTTCAAAATCTTCCTAAGCTGGCTTCTTATAGCTCTATCGTTTATTCTTCTCAATTCCTTCATAAGTAATCAACCTAGGTCTTCTACATCCAAACTTTTCTCTTTACCTTTGGTAAAAATCGAGGCAAGATGAACGTAATATTTACCTTCTTTTATCTCTACTATTAGTGGAACTTCATTTAAAAGTTTTGTGAGATTTATCTCGTACACACCATCTTCCATGACCCGTATACTTTCCAGGTCGAATTCAACCTTTCTATTGAATTTAACGTCCACATCATCCTTAACATCCCTTATAAAGTTCTCTATTCCTCTCAGAATGTTCTTCCTCTCTTCCTCTCTCCTTTCCTCTTCTTCAAATTTTTCTTCGACTTTCTCTTCTTCATCAACATAAAGAAATAATTTGTAGCCACATTCAGAGCAACCTGTTAACAACTCTTCTGCATCATCGTCATATATCTTACCGCATTTCATGCATTTGTGTGGCATATCAATCAAACTAAAATTTTAACTTCAAGTATTAAATAGTTTTTCGTAGATGATCAAACATATTTTTAATACACCAACTCTCTACGCAAACCTTTCTATCTAATTTTCCTATAAAGGAAGAGAATGACAAATATTAATATCAAAATTAAGACAGCAAACATTAAATAATCATACACCGACCCTTTATCGCCTTCAGTGTAATTATTATATTTTTCCTGACAGTCAGGATCTTTATAAGCTAAATCACAGTCGGGATCGCATTTGCCATCGTCGATACCATCGCAGTAATTATCCAAACCTCCTGAAGGACAATCTACCCGACATGTCTTATAATTTTCCCTTAATTCTGACTGGCAGATTCCATCTTCATTACAGATAGATATATTAAACCCAACATGGTTGGAATCCTTGGAATATCCCAATCCTGGGATCGAAACAACAAATCCTTGGGAACGAAAACTTCTATCATATGGAAGTTTTTCTTTGATACGGAACTCGTGTTCGATTTCTCTCCCCTTTCCTTTCTCCAGATGTACAGTATCTTCATAAATCCAATAGAATAAACTCCATGAACTCGTGGGACCCATCTTTAGAAATTTAGATTCGTTAACAGGATTAAATATAGCGGCGGGATATATGTCTCTAATCTTCAAGTTATAATCCTTCCTACCTTCATTCAGAATTTCATTGGTAACCCTTACCTTCCCCCCTCTTTTAATATCCATTTTGTTCGCCCTTTTGGACAATTTTAGATTTACGTCCGCCTTTATCCATCCAATTTCCACTTCGAAAATGGGCAAATAATCTTTTTTGACCCAGAAATATTTAGAATCCTTCCTTCTTGTGGGTTTGGGATCAAAATTCAAAATAGTTGAATTATCAGGTAAATTAACAGTGTATTCTCCCCTTTCGTAAGACTGAGATAAATACCGGTTATCCACCATCAAATTCATATCTATTAGAGTTTTAAAGGTCGGTCCCAATATTTTTTTAGAAAAATTTTCTCGAATAACAGCAGTTTCTCCCGGACTTAGAGTCAGTTTTCCACCACCTTTATTATATCTTCGAAATGCTTCGAATGAATAATTAAAAGTCCGTTTTCCATTTCCTGTATTTACAATAACAAAGGAAACCTCAGTATTTATTAAAGCTCCTGTATCTACGTATGAAATATTAGATACTGTCCTTTCCTTCCTGATTTTTATCTCTTTCTCGTATTCTAGATTGGCCGAAACCTTAGGTAAGAAGGCAATAAATAATATAAATAAAACTAAAAGACAGCTCTGCCACTTATTTCCAAATCTCATTCTATTCACTTTTTTGTAATTATTTTTTATTTTAGCTTTCTATCCGACGAAGAGTAACACATTCCTTTCCAAATTCACCCTCACACCTACCAACATACCCATAATCGTTGAATCCACCGTTACAATTTTTGTATCCATCCAACATTTCTTCCCAACTTAATTTCAAATCCGTACCTTCCTGTGGATCTATATATTCCCATCTTCCATTTAACTTTACAGTATTGAATGCATGAAAAACGTTGTCCTTTATTTTACAGGTAGAAACGGCTACGCATTTTTCAGAAGCCCCTGCAGCTCGTAGCATGGAAGCGTAAAGAATTGCATAGTCCTCACAATCACCAAAATATCTATATTTGGATGAATCACAACACTGTGGTGTGAAGGCCATTATATCTTCTGCAGAAAGCCATATATCAATAGAATTATATTCTTTACCTTGGTCTCTCAAGCAATCTTTAAGGTTTTTATTGTGACAATCCCTTACATTCATAGCTTCGCATATATTATTTATATTCGCATCACACAAGTATACCATATTATCCTTAATCCACTCAAAAATAATCTGAGCTCT
>JBDGUQ010000137.1:0-4742 GCA_042215785.1 Candidatus Aenigmatarchaeota archaeon | reverse complement strand
AAAAGGTTGCGTATAAAATCATAAGAAAAGGAGAAGTTCAGTTAACCACAGAACAAAGAAGAAAAATAAGAGAACAGAAAAAGAACAAAATTGCCAGTATCATATCAAAAAGAGCGATAAACCCTCAAAACAATACGTCTCATCCGCAGAAAAGGATTTTGAGGGCGATGGATGAAGCGGGCATTCACATTGACGAGACAAAAGATATCAGTTCACAGCTGAGAGAAACAATAGATGCGTTGAAACCGATCATACCCATTTCGATAGAGACGAAGAATATAGCAGTGAAGTTTCCACCGAAGTACGCGGGAAAAGCTTCCTCTAAGATAAGAGGATTAGGAAAGATAAAAAAAGAGGAATGGCTGAACGATGGAAGTTGGTCTTGTGTAATAGAGTTGCCGGCGGGCCAACAAAACGAACTGTATGACAAGATAAATAACCTTAGCAAAGGTGAAGCCGAAACAAAAATATTGGAGGATAAAATATGAATGGAAATTTAGAAGTTGAAAATAATCAAATTGTTGTACCTGGAGATCTATTAGGTAAAAACATATCTTCAGGAAAAGGAACTTATAAAGTTAATGATGAAGTAAGAAGTAAACATTTAGGAGTGACCAGAATAAAGGGAGACGACCTAGCTACCGTAGTTAAATTGGCTGGGACATACATTCCACAAGAAGGAGACGGTATCATAGGAAGTATTTCCGATGTCAAGATATCGTCTTGGATAGTCGATATAGATTCTCCCTATGAAGGATTTTTATCAATTTCCGACGGTGTTGATGAATACGTTGATCTAGAAGAGGACGATATAACAGACTATTTTGATATGGGCGATGTTATATACACCAAAATTAAGAGTATGTCCAAAAGCAAAGATGTAAAACTAACTATGAAGGAAAGGATGTGCAGAAAATTGAAAGGAGGAAGTATAATAAAAGTAACGCCAACAAAAGTACCAAGAGTCATTGGCAGAGGAGGAAGTATGATCGAACTAATAAAGGAATTGACAGGATGTCATATAATAGTGGGTCAAAACGGGCTTGTTTGGTGTCAAGGAGATAGGACAGACTTGGTGGATAAAGCATTGTCGATAATAGAAAATAAAAGTCATACAGAGGGGTTGACGGATAGAATAAGAGAAATGCTTGAAAAAGAAACAGGTAAAAGTGGTGATAATGATGAGTGAAGATGAAGATATTCAATTAATAAAAGATGGTAAGAGGATAGATGGTAGAGAAGTAGATGAAATGAGAGAAATGGAAGCCAAGGCAGGAGTTATAGAAAGGGCAACAGGATCTGGATATTTTAGACTGGGAAAGACTGAAGCTATAGCAGCAGTACATGGACCAAGGGAACTACATCCAAGACATCTACAAGATCCATTGAAAGCCTACTTGAGGTGCAGATATAATATGGCTCCCTTCTCCACGGAAGACAGAATAAGACCTGGTCCAAGCAGAAGGAGCACAGAAATAAGCAAAGTTATTACCGATTCGTTCAAAAATGTTATATTCCTGGAAGAATTTCCAAACACAGGAATCGATGTATTTATAGAAGTTCTACAGGCAAATGCCTCAACGAGATGTGTTTCAATAAACGCCGCTTCTATAGCACTTGCAGATGCAGGAATACCGATGAAAGATTTGGTATCATCTGTAGCAGTAGGAAAAGTGGAAGATCAGATAGTCTTAGATGTGGTAGGAAAAGAAGATAGTAAAGGTGAAGTCGATCTGCCAATAGCCTATGTTCCAAAAACTGATGAAATCACATTACTTCAAATGGACGGAATTATAGACAAGGAAAAATTGATGAATGGCTTGAAAAAAGCCAAAGAGGGCTGCATGAAGATATACGAAAAACAAAGGGAAGCCCTAAAAGAAAAATATACGAAAATAGAGGGATAATTATGAGTGATAAAAGCATATTAACTGAAATAGGAAAGGATCATATTCAAGATTTGATCGAAAAAGGAAAGAGAAAAGACGGTAGAGGTTTCGAAGAGATGAGAGATCTAAACATAGAAGTTGGTACAGCAGGAAACGCAGAGGGATCTGCAACCGTAACTCTTGGAAAAACAAGAGTAATGGCCGGTGTAAAGATGGAAGTAGGTGAGCCCTTTCCAGATACACCCGACGAAGGCGTTCTGAGGGTTAATGCCGAATTCAATCCTATAGCTTCCCCAAATTTTGAAACAGGAAGGCCCGGTCCGGAAGCAGTAGAGCTTTCTAGAGTAGTCGATAGAGGCGTAAGAGAATCGGAAGCAATTGATCTAGAAAAACTATGTATAGAAGAGGAAGAAAAGGTTTGGATGGTATCCGTTGATATAGACGTAATAAATCATGATGGAAACCTCTTGGATGCTTCTGGAGTAGCTGTAATAGCCGCTTTATTGAACACGAAGATCCCAAAAATGGATGAAAATTACGAAATCGACAGAGAAGAATTCCAGATGGATTTACCTGTAAGGGAAATTCCCGTTCCATGTACAATAGTTAAGGTAGGGAATAAACTACTATTGGATCCGAGTATCGGTGAAAGCGAAACTTTGGATGCAAGGTTAACTGTAACTACAATGGAAGATGAGAAATACTGTTCCCTACAGAAAGGAGGAGACAAAGGAATGACACTTGAAGAAATAGAAAGGGCACTGGACATTTCGATGGAAAAGGGCAAGAAAATAAGAGAGAAGATCAAAGAGTCCACAACAAAAAACCAATAGATGGTGATCATTATTAAGAAAAATAAAGGCCCGAGACCTTCTGGGAAATTTGGCAGTAAATACGGTAAAACACCCAGGCAAAGGTTTGACCAAGCAGACAAGAAGGCCAAGGAAAAATATGAATGTCCCAATTGCAGGAAGAAAGCTCTGGTGAAACAGAGTTCCGGTATTTGGAAATGCTCCAAATGTGGAACCAAGGTAAGTGGAGGAGCTTATACTTTCAAAACCGGTGCAGATAAGATTCTAAAGAAAGCCCTAAGGAAAGGTGAAGAGTTAGTAGAAGAAATGGAAACGAAATAGAAAGGTGAAATTATGTACAAATGTTTAAAATGTGGAAAAGATGTTGATGATGAGGATATCGCAAAAAGAATAAGATGTCCATACTGTGGTTATAGGATCTTGAAGAAAAAGAGGCCGAAAGGAACTATCAAAAAAGTGAAAGCAAGGTAATGAATACCATTAAAAATATGATTAAGATTAATTCTGATCATTTCATCAAATTATAGATTAAAATACAAATCATGGAGGTGTAAAACAATGAATCTAAACGACTTACCACCACAAGCTCAGCAAATGATTCAGCAATTGCAACAGCAGCAACAGCAATTGCAACAGATTCTTTCTCAAAAGAGTGAATTAAAAACTCAAGAACAGGAAATCCAAAAAGCCTTGGATGAATTGGAGAAAACTGACGAAGATGAAGATGTTTTCAAAGCTGTTGGACCAATCCTGGTGAAGAGCACTAAAAACGACCTAGAAGAGGACATGAATTCCAAAAAAGAAAAAATTGACACAAGAACAAAAATGCTTGAGAACAAGGAAAACGACCTGAAGGAAAAAGTAAACGAGAATCAACAGAAATTGCAACAGATGATGGCAGGTGGCGGTCAACAAGAAGAGGCAGGTTAAGAACCATTAAGCCTCGTTTATTTTCTTTTATTTTCCAAAAAACTATTAAACTTATAATCTAATTCTTTGTTATGGCAAATAAGAAATTGAAAGAGATACTAAAATTTTTTGAAGAAAACGAAAAATTTATAATATTATCTCACCACAACTCCGATCCCGATGCTATTTGCTCTTCGATAGCTTTGAAGAAGTATCTGGTCGATAAAGGTAAAGAAGTTAGAATAGGTGTTTCTGAAGGAGTAAACAGGATTTCAAAGGGTATCCTACACAAATTTGACGAAGAAATTGAAATTAACCCCGATATAGAGGATACAGAAAAGGTCTTAATAGTTGACACCTCTTCTTTTGAACAACTCGAACCGATAGATCTTACGGAGAATGACATATACTCTATAGATCACCACGAAAAGGGCGAAGTGTACAAAACATCGAAAATATCATATACTAATCCGAATTCTCCTTCCACCTGTGAATTAGTATACGATATATTGAAGGATTCTGACTACAATCCAAATGGAAAAGTTTCAACTCTGTTAGTCTTAGGTATAGTTTATGATACGGGACATCTCAAACATTCCAAACCAAAGACCTTTAGAATAATGTCAAATCTTTTGGGAAAAACAAATAAAAGCTATGGAGAAATAGTCCAATTACTTCACACAAAAACAAAAATCCCGGAAAGGATAGCCATTTTAAAAGCAGCTAGCAGAATAGATATATACAGAATAAAGGATTATTTGATAGTCTTCTCCGAAATAGGCTCATTCGAATCTTCCTGTGCAAGATCTCTTATCAGATTATCAGCAGATCTGGCAGTGGTGGCCAACAAGAGTAAAGAGGAATTAAGAATAAGTGGAAGATGCAACAAAACGATCTCCAAAGAAATTGATCTAGTTGGCGATATATTCGATTATATACCGGAAACAATAGGTGGATCGGCAGGAGGACATAGAGAAGCAGCTTCGGCAAATGGAACAAAAGTTGGAGAAATGGAGACAGCATTCAAAGAAGTATTAAAAAGATTGGAAAGTAAATTAGGAAAGAAGGCAAAAAAATTGTCTTGAAAAGGTAATCAAACATAAACTTTTTATTTTTGATAAATAAACTTATG
>JBDGUQ010000008.1:0-4775 GCA_042215785.1 Candidatus Aenigmatarchaeota archaeon | reverse complement strand
GTCAGGATTATTACCCGATGTTTCTAAACAGGCTTATTGTAGTGCATATACAGGCATTATAAGCGTCTTGCCCTCACCCCAGGAAGGTGAACCCAGGGTACCTGATTATTGTTTGGAAGGTTTGAAACCCAAAACAAAGGTTTTGAACACATACGACTCTAAGAAGGCAGCCAGGTCAATTGCCGCTTCAGCTATAGCTTGTTGGAAAGAAGTTGAAAGGATGGGAATAAGTGAAAACCATACTTGTTTTGATATTTCATTTCCTAATGGCATTCCAAAGGTTTCAGAGAAGGATGTGACAGAAGTTATGGTTGATGAGGGGGGGTGCAGATATTTACAAAATCGTGTTTATCATAATTCACAAGGTAAAGAAGGAATTGCTGATAGCTGTGGAAATAAAGACAGGATAAAGTGGTATGTCCAGGGCCGGAAAGCTTTGGAAGGACAGAAGAAAATTTTGATAGAATATTATGAAATGAAAAATAGAAGATTTATAATAATTGCTGGGTGATATCATGAATTCCGTAAAAACAAATAAAGGAGCTGCGATGTCTTTGGAGTATGTTGTAAAAGTAATTATACTATTGGTTGTTTCTGTTGTTATTATAGGGATAATGTCGGGTTTCTCGGAAGATCTGGAAAGCAGGGTAAGCACTCTTTTTTTCGGTGAAGATGAAGGGGGATCTGTCAAAACGGAGGAAGTCATGAGTGATAGCTTTTCGACAAATCAGATAAGAAATTATGCTAAAAGTTGTTGGAGAAAGACTGGATCAAGTTATCAGGAAGATGTGATATGTTATATTTTGAAAGGTAGTATGTCTTCTGTGAATAAGAACCAACTGAGGAATTCCTTTCAGAAAATGGATGGAATGACTGTAGAATTAAACAATTTCAACCCAAATTCGAATATAGCTATGATAAAGTTCAAGGATATAGGAGATAAGATAATTATAGAGAATTAAGACCATTAATTGGCATTTAGGAGTGCTTTTATCCCTAAACTTTATATACTGCGGATATAAAAACTAAATTGAAATAAAAAATCAAAAATTGGTGACATATAAAATGAATAAGAAAGGAGTTTCATTGCCTGTTAACGTCCTAGTAGTTCTAGCCATTGCTATTGTAGTCCTATTGGGCGTGATAACGTTCTTCAGTGGATCTTTGACTCCAACGCAGGAGAGTATGACCAGACAGAGAGCTTTGAATATGGCCTGCACTTCTTTTGTTCAGTCAGGAGGATGTAGTGCTGGAAATCCAGGTGCCATTGCTAGCTCCATAAAAACACCAGGCGTAGAAGAAGACAATTTGGAGAAATTGGCTGGGAAGATGGGAACCTCGGCTAAAAGTGTTTGCTGTGGAACTGAGGATACAGATTTAGAACAACCTGAAGAATAATAAAAAAAGGCAATGAACAAAAATTAAAAGACAGTTTAGAACCTTCTTTTTCTTTTTTATTAAATTTAATTATACGATTTTTTCTGTAGAAAATTTAAAAAATATATAATTACTCTAGGGCGGAAGGTCCTTTGTCTTTATTGGAGGAAATGTTACTATTGCTCGAAAAATTCGAATTGTTTGAAGACATGTTTCCAGTCTGACCTTTCAATTCCTGGACAATTCCGGATAAGTCCTTTACATTTTCTGTTAAGGTAGGCAAGAATTCCTTGAAAGCCTTTTCTATAGATCCTATCCTGCTTTCTATGCCCTGTATATGTGTAGTAGTTTCCTCTAGTTCTTCCCTCAGTTCCTGTTTCTCCTCTTCGTGTTTTTCCTCTACTTTGTCCAACCGCTGACTCATGTCATCGAGTCTGGTTTCCAAGCTAGCGTAATTATTTGAAATACCATTTAATCTTTCGTCCACACTCTTCCACTTCTCTTCAATTATCTCTTCAATAATTCCTTCCAGACTTATCTCTTCTTCTTCTGTCATCTCTATTACGCCGGGTTCCTCGTCGAATTCTTCCATCTCATCACCGAAAACGGAACTCTGTGGGAAGGACGGCTGCTGTGGTGATTGTTGCTGGGGTGGTGGTGCTACGAAGTTGCCAGAGCCCATACCAGGGCTGGATTGTTGTTGCTGGAAACCTCCACCTTGGTTGTTTTGCTGATTCTTCTGGTTTCCACTTACCTTGAACTTCAGAACCTGATTAAGTGCTCTATTGATATTCTTATTTTCGTAACCATCATTCCTTAACTTTTCAATTATTTCCCTTTCGCTCTTTCCTTTGGAAGATAGCTCTCTAACTTGGTCAACAGGAACCTCATCCTTTTTCCCCTTGCCGAAACCTAGCATATTATGTAAACCTCAACCATTAATTTTTTTCATTTCTTCCCTGATCATTTCCCTTACCTGATTTTCCGTGGTGAACTTCGAATTGAGTGGAGATATAAGGTCTATGAAGTTCTCCACTTCATCGAATTCTGATGTCGTGACTGTTTTGTCCAATCTTTTGTTTAATCTCTTAGCCTCATTTTCTATTTTCATTACCCTCGTATTTAAATCTTTTATGTTTTCTTCCAAATCTTCGAAATTATCCTTGTTTTTGTCTTTATTGTCGAGGAAATCGTCCTGAAGTGAAGATATCTTTGTTTCCAATGTCCTTATATTTTCTTCTAGTTCCCTCAACCTTCTGCTGTTTTCATTAACCCTTTTAACTAATTCGTTTATTATCTGTTGCGGGTTCGAACTTTCCTTTCCAAAAACAGCCATATCGACACCAATTGTTTAACTTTTGAACTCCTTTGTTTATAAAAATTATTTCCTATCGGAATCATATATTTAAACAAGGAATCCTCAATAAAAATATAGATTAAGTGATTGTATGGTTTCACAGATTCCTTTTAACTTAGGTGATTTGGATCTATACAGTCTTATCTTCAATGAAATCTTGAAACTTCAACAGTGTTCCGGAACCGGTGGATGGGGATGTTTAACAGGGGAATTCACGCACGATTTCCTGTTCAATTTGTTCTTACCTCATATAGTACTTGTATTATTTCTGTATATAGCATTCAAAGAAGTGGGAGGACACAGGGGTTTAGGCGCTTTGCTCGGCATTGGAGGTTATATATTTATTATAAGGATGGAGTGGTATCCAGCCTTCGCTTCCTTGAGTCTTCTGTGGTTGGCAGTTGCCATAATATTTGGTTTCTACCATTTCATTATTGGAAAGTTTATTTCTCCAGGAAAAGAAGAGGATTTATACAATGCGGGTAAGAAACTAGGCAAAAAATTGGATGATATATCTTACAAGAAGGGCGATTTGAAGAAAAAGGAATACGATAGGTGGAGGAGAAATGAACTTGAGAGACTGAAAAGGGAGTATAAGGAAGCTGATAATACGGAGGAAAAGGAAAGGATAATAAAGATAATGGAACAATTGAAAAAGCAATAGAAATAATGTGGAGATATGAATTATGTCGTTTGGATCGAATTTTTATAATGTATTGTGGGGAACTTCAACCATAGAACCTTTTCTGCCCTTTTTCTTCGTTCTGGCAGTAGTTTACGGTGTTTTGAATGTTGCCGATATCTTCGAGAAGAAATCCGTCAATCTTATAATTTCACTCGTTTTCGCATTTTTTGCAATAGGTTATAGTCCTTTCGTATCTTTTTTCTTTCGTTATTTCGGAGTCTTACTTTGGAGTTTTATAATAATATTTTTTATAGCATTTGTCCTGGAAGCTCTTGGTGTTAGAAAGGGTGAAAGTAGTTCAGAAAGGAAAGAAGACATGGGGATTTTGATAGTAGGAATAGTAATATTGATCTTCATAACTGTTATCGGAGACTCGGGAACCTCCTTTACTATGTTAAATTCACAGAATTTCCTGATGGTTATAGGTCTAGTTCTATTTGCATTGATCTTCTACTTTGCCTATTCACATGGTCCTGCCAAACAAAGCTCGAATTGAGGTATCAATAAACTTAAATAAATCAGGGGAAAAGTATAAAGTGGTAAAATGGCATTGAAAGAATGGGTACAGAGTTTGGAAAATTTTGGTTTCTTTGCCTATATATTACCCTGGTTATTGACCCTTGCAATAGTCTACGGTATTCTTGAACATTACGATATGCCCAAAAGTAAGAGTGCCAGAGGAGTTATTTCAATAGTTGCTGCTTTTATGGTCCTGCCAGCAGGAAGTTTAATACAACCTTTCCTAATAGGAATTGTAAAGAACCTTATTGTCGTGGCCGTAGGCATTCTTGTAGCCATAATATTCGTTGAATTACTTGGATACAAGGCAGGAGGAAATGAGAATATATTTGAAAAACATCCGAGAGAATTTGGGATAGTTTTAATAATAATTGCAATTTTAGTATTTGTTGGTGCTGGGGGCCTTGAAATGCTGGGCTTCGAGTTCCAGGCGAGTGAAAATCTAATAACATTATTGTTTTTCCTTGCATTCCTTGCCATAGGAGTGTGGTGGATAACTGCGGAGGAAGATTAGATGAGCTTCAGTTTTGGTTGGGACTTTGGAACTATTGGACCTGTGCAGCAGTTAGTGGGTAGAGAATTTTTCGAATACGCACTACCATGGTTACTAACCTTTGCTATAGTACATGGTATTCTAAATCATTATGAAATACCACACAATAAGAGTGCAAGAGCTGTAATATCTCTATCAATAGCTTTTCTAGTATTGCCCGTTGCGGCTCCAGTTATGTCCGTATTGACGCGGATGGGGTTAAGTCTGGTTATTATATTCTGTGGGCTGTTATTTTTCCTCATTTTATTGGAACTGACCGGGACTAAACATGAAGGCGATGTAGG
>JBDGUQ010000037.1:0-4797 GCA_042215785.1 Candidatus Aenigmatarchaeota archaeon | reverse complement strand
GATGGATGTAACCGAATCCATAAGAAAGGTGGCATCCAAAACGCCTTCAGAAGATTTTAAAGACTTGCTCTGGGGACTGAATACAACAATAAATGCTGGAGGTAGCATCCAAAATTATCTTCATGAAAAGGCTAAAGGTTATATGGATGACTATAAAAGAAGGCTGGATCAATACAGCGATACACTGTCAACACTGTTGGAAGTATATCTTACACTGATAATAGTGGGTTCAATGTTCTTTATCGCGATGTCTACCATGATGAGTATGTTTGGTATTGGTCAAGGTATGCAAGGGATAATACTGGTAGCACAGGCCTTGGTAATATTCATATTCCTCCCAGTAGTTTCAATGGGATTCATTTATCTACTAAAATCAATCTCACCGAGAGGGGGACAATGAGGTGTAAACTTGAAAGATTTCGATAAATGGAACGTGGAAGATTACATAAAGTATATAACTCCAGTAGTTGGATTTCTAATAATTGCATTGGTAGGTGCCATTTTCCAGGACATGGGAACTATAGCAGTTACATTCCTTTTCACACTCGTCATAGGAATAAGTCCTTACATGCTCTACAGATACTACAAACTACAAAAAATAAATGATATGGAAGACCAGTTCCCAAATTTTTTGAAGGATCTTGTGGAATCGAAGAGGAGTGGCATGACACTCCCACATGCTTTGGAATCCACAGCAAAAACCGATTATGGAGAGCTGAGTTCCGAAGTAAGGAAAATGCACAACCAGCTTTCATGGGGAATTGAATTCGAAAAAGTATTGGAATTATTCAGCAGAAGGCTGAAAGATAGCGATCTAATATCAAGGAGTATGAAAATCGTCATCGAAGCCTACAAGAGCGGTGGAGAAATTATACCTACCATGGAAACGCTGGCTTCCGACGCCACGACCATAAAAGAAGCAGAAAAAACTAAAAAAAGCAAATTGCGCCAATACATAGTAGTAATGTATATAATATATTTCATGTTTCTGGGTATAGCGCTTGTATTGGGTAAGGTTTTAATACAAATAGGGTCCGGGGCGAGTATACAGGCCGGAAGTGAAATAATGGGAGGAAACCCCAACTTATGTAAACCATATCTGGGAGGGGGAAGTGTATATTCATTTATCTGCAGCTTCTTTTTCAGTATTTGTAATATATTTGGTTTCGGTGAAGGGGCCGCCTGTTATTACAGAAGTCTTTTCTTTTCAATGATCATGGTTGAAGGGATATTTTCGGGCTTAATAATAGGTCAAATAGAAGATGAATCAATAGCAGCTGGTTTCAAACATAGTCTTATACTAACTGGAATTGGATTTGTTGCGTACATATTGATAACTACAACAGGTATTTTGTGATTCTAAGATTGTCGGAAAGTGTTAAGATGAAAGGTCAAATAAATATACAATACTTAATAGCTCTGGTCGTATTCATAGGTTTAATCTGGTACCTAACATTTCAAATTACAAGTATGATACCTGACTTCAAAATAGAAAGCCAACGGAATATTTTAAATTCGAAGGCTTACAGATTAACAGAAATTATGGTCAAAACAGGGGGCGTACCGTCAAACTGGAATACATCAAACGTAAAATCATTTGGGCTGGCAAAATCACCAAACAATTTAAATTCCACAAAGGTTCAGGATTTCCGGAATATGTGCAATCATTCTTACGGTAAGGTAAGGGATATCTTCCAGTCCTCCAACAAAGGAAATGAAATATCTGATTTCCATTTTTCACTTAAGATGGGAGGGGCCGGTTTTGAATGTGGAAGAAGAATACCAAAATCAGCTTCAACAACAGTGGTTTCAGTTAAAAGGAGGGTTATACTGAGCGGTACCTTAAGAAATTTGGAATTAGTGGTGTGGTAATATGAGCAAAAAGGGCTTCATATACTTATTCGAGATTGTGATAGTTTCTGTTATATTAATAGTATCCATACCCTACATAATACCTCCGTTTGAAGGTGAAGTGGACTGGAGTAGGGCCAAACTAACCCTAACAGGAAAGGACATGTTACAAGTTCTTGAGGAAGAAGGATATTTGGAAAACATAATGAATGACAACAGTTCTTCAGTGAATGACCATGTAAGAACTATTCTTGGGAAGGATAAAAACACCATAGGATTCAATATTAAATCTGAAGGAGCATACAAAAAGCAGATAAGGGTCGCATGTAATTGCACAACTTCAGAAAGAATAGAATTACAGTCAATACTCACACCCACATATCTCAACGGAAGGATGATGGATTTCAATGTCTTTGGGTTTAACTTCGAAGACCTCGAAGACTTGGACATGGATGTCATATTCTTACATGAAAATAATGACTTAACGGCAATAGAAGGAGGATACATAAGCGATCTAAAAAGAAAAATAAATGAAGGAGTGGGTATAGTGGAGTTCGTAAACCTAACGGATCCGCTGATAAGTAATACAGAAGATACACAGAAAAAAATATTCGGAATAGAATCAAATAGCAAAACTTCGGGAACATTGGCATTCAGAAATAAAGATAATGCAAGTAAAATGAACTACAAATTGAGTGAAATGTTCACAGGAGTTGACTCCGATGTATTTCTAAGTGGTATTAGAAGGGAAGAGTGGCATATATGGAACAAAAAATACAATGTAAGTACATGGGACTCCGATGGAGATGGTGATTACGAAGTTAACGTAAGTAATGACACGTTAGCTGGATACGAATACGTAGCGCTGGAAGAGGGAGATAAATTTACCATAGATACCACGGAATTTTCCGTAGAAAAAATTATGAAAGATGGTACCACAGTAACGTTCAACATGCCCAAAGATTACGAATTTCACAACTTCGTCTCAGGCGATGCAGCATACCCAACAGATAATGATTTAGATAGAATTGCCCTGCAGAGTCCGGACGGGAAACCGGCTGTGATAGTCAATAGAACGAGAAATAAAGGCCGAACGGTTTGGATATCAAGGGGTCGTGGAGATGATGTCAGAGGTCTTGTTAAGGCTGGCGTCGTTTGGGCATCCAGAAGAGGATGGTGGAATATATTGAAATCTGTCTCAGGGGAAAAGATAAGAGTTAGAAGGTTTGTTTCTCAGGGTGATGAAGTATACGAACCATACAACGTACTGATGGAACTGTGGTATCTATATTAAACATTGAGCAAGCTCGGTAAACCATTTAAAATTAACATTGTAAATTCTTCTTATGGTTTCGAAGGGAATTTGTTTAATATCTGGTGGAATAGACTCACCGATGGCAGCTTATCTAATGTCAAAAAAAATGGAAATAATACCTCTACACTTTTCACTATATCCATATTCTTCCAGGGAATCAACTCCAATTGTACTTAAAACCTTGGAAATATTACAAGAGAGAACCAATTTTTCTAGTATGGTGTTCTTTCCGTTTGGAAAAATTTTGGACCATATATTCGACAATTTGAACAAGAAAAGTTATGCATGTGTCTTCTGCAGGAAGGCAATGTTCAAAACTGCTTCAAAGATATGTGATAGAATTGGGGGTAATTCGATAATTACGGGTGAATCGTTAGGACAAAAAGCAAGCCAAACCATCGACAACCTAAAAACTACTTCTTTCAACATAAAATATCCAATACATAGACCTCTTATAGGTCTTGATAAAGACGAAATTGTGGAGAAATCAAAAAATGCAGGTCTGTTCTTGAAGAAACATGCAGGATGCTATAAGGCAACACCTAAAAATCCAAGGACTAAGTCAAATCCATTAGAAATAGATAGGAAATACAAAAAAATGGACTTAAACAAATCAATAGACCAAGAAATGGAAAAACTTAAAATTCTGGATATCCGGAAAACAGAAATAACAGAAATCTACAAAGATATTATAAAATAATAAAAGATTGGGAGAGTCTATTCCAGCTTTATAGCATCGACTGGACATATATCAACAGCCTGTTTCAATTCGTCCCCTTCGCAATCATCCGTGTTCTTGACATGAGATTTTCCATCATCTCGCATTTCGAAAACATCAGGACAAACACTCACACAAGCTCCGCAGCCAATGCATGCGTCCACGTCAACCTTTGGTGTTGCCATAAAATCACCCCGTATCGATTAAACAATAACTTATTTTAAGTATTTCAACTTCAGGTATTAAAAGTTTATTATGTTCGATCTAATAATAGTGGGAGCTGGTCCTATTGGATGTTATCTTGCAAAGGAATTTTCCGAAAAGGGATTAGAAGTCCTAATACTGGAAGAGCATGAAAATATAGGAAAACCTTTGGCATGTTCGGGACATATATCCAAATTGCTGTGGAATTTTATTCCAAAAAAGGAAAGTTTAATAGAAAATGAAATCAAAGGAGCAAAGGTCCGGATCGGAAAAGACACATACACATTTGAAAAGGGCGACACTCACTCATACGTTATTGACAGGAGAAAATTAGATAAACACATGGCAAACTTGGCCCAGGAAGCAGGTGCAGATATTTTAACCTCGAATAGGGTTAAAGAAGTATTCAACACAGATTCCCATGTTACTATTTATTCGAAGTGTGGGAATAAATTAAAAAATTTCAAAGCAAAAATGGTTGCCGGCTGTGACGGTGTCTATTCCCAAGTAAAAAAATCAATGGGTATCAAGTCTAATCAAATCATGCAAGGTCTTTTCTGTTACGTAAATCAAACCGATAAAGATAACTATGTGGAAATCTATCCGAACCGAACGAAGGATTTCTTTGCCTGGAAAATTCCAAGGGGATCAAAAGTCGAATATGGATTAGCGAGTACATACCCGGAGGAAAATTATGGGGAACTAATGA